>NZ_JAGPXJ010000045.1:0-59168 GCF_018070605.1 Streptomyces sp. B15 | reverse complement strand
TCTTCGTCACCGCATCCGGTGACGTCGAGCGGTCCGCCGACCATTTCGCGGTAGACGTGACCAGGGCGGGCGTAGGGGTGTCGGTCGTCGTGACCGCTGCAATAGACCCGCCGGCGCGGAACGCCCACACATGTCAGTTAGCCGCCGGCGATTGCTGACGCGGACCTCCGGTCGGTGAGCTCGTCGGTGTGTAACGGGGAAGGTGGGGGCTGATCTCAGCCACTGATATATAGCCAGCTTAAGAAAATGCAGGTCAGAGAGGTGGAAAGTGCGCGTTGTGTCCCTTCAGCCGGGACATATGGCGAGGGATGTGTCTCGGCTGAGGGTGCATATCGATGCCTGCATGTAAAGCAGAGGCGACACAGGTCGCGGGACGATGTAAAGCTGAGACGACATCGGAAGAAGGTGTATGAGCACGCCGCAGCCAGATTGCCTGTAGGTGATGGGGTTGCGTCCGGGCGATGCGGCTGGCCCGGACGCTGCTCTGAATGCTCGGTACGGAGTTGTGTCCCCTGCAGGGGACACAACTCGTTTGCTGTGTCGTGTCGGAGTGACATGTGTGTCAAGCAGACGTGACATACTGCGGCCTGCCCGAAGATCCAGTACGTGGGAGCAGTCTCGTGTCGTCCGAGCCGCAGCGCCGCCGTCCGAGCGTCAGGGGGACGCCGCAGCCGCGGTTGCCGCTGAATGATCCAGCTGATGCGTGGGACAGGCCTGTACGGCCGGTTCCACGGGACCTTGATGACATCGCTCGTCAGTACCCGCGGCGGAAGCTGACCCTGGGCAGTGAGCGGAAGCCGCTGGAGTTTTACGGGCCTCCGGACCAGCCCAACGCGTTCTCGATGGACAGCCTGGAGTTCTTCCTGGTCATCTGTCAGTTCTTCCGGGAGGCTCTGCCGCTGCGACTGATCCTGCTGATGATCGCCTGCCAGAAGGCCGGCGGTCGGATCCCGCTGACGCAGGGTGAGATGGCGACGGTCCTGGACGTGTCCCGTACCAAGGTCACGGAATCGCTCGGGGAGATCATGTCCCACGGCATCGTCTTCCGGGTGAAGCGCGGGGTGTACCAGTTCAATCCGCCCTATGCGTACCGGGTTGCCGAGTTCATCCCGGGGACCGAGGGCATCGAGCCCGAGTATCGTCAGATCGAGCAGCACGAAACCATCAAGAAGATCCGCCAGGACGAGACCCTGCCCGGTCTGGTGCGCTTCCCCTCACTGGAGAAGATGCGGGAAGCCATCGAGGAGCTGCGTCAGCAAAGGGCCAAGGAACGGGCCCGCCGCCGCCTGGAGCGGGCACAGCAGAAGGAGAAGGAGGCCGGACAGTGAGCGGTCTGCATTTCGCTGCCGTCAATGCGGAGGGGGTCGTCGCGGATCTGGACCTGCTGCCGGCGGCCTATCGGGTGCTGCTGAAGATGCGTGCCCACAGCGAGCCGGGCGGCCGGATCGAGATCGATCAGGTCACGCTCGCGCAGATGCTGGGGCTCAGCCGGGCGGCAGTGAACTCCGCGCTGCGAGACCTGGACCTGGCGCAGCTGGTGACCAAGCACAAGCCGGGCATCTACCAGCTCAACCCGATGCTGGCGGCCTACCTCTCCCCCGAGGACGCGATCGCGGCAGTCAAGGCGATGCCCAAGAGCGCCCGGCTCAACTCTCCCGGGTTCGCCGAGCGGTACCGGCAGGCGGTTGCGGCCTACCAGGACCAGCTTGCCGAGAAGCGCCGCCGCAAGGACGATGAGAAGCGCCGGCAGGCCCTCAAAGCGGTCTCCTGACTGACGACGATCAGTTGCTGCGGCGCACGTCAGCTGCTGCCTTCGGAACTGGCCAACGTCTCGCGGCCCTTGAGACTGCAACTGCTGCCTAGCTCACCGACAAGCGCTTTCGGCGGCAGGAGCGCCTGTGTCCGCCAACGCCTCTTCGGGCGACGCGTCACTTGACCCGACAGGACCGCACCGCGTAGTTCCGTAGCGGCAGAGCGAGGCGCTCGCCTACTTGTCGGCACCTTCCCGATCCAGTGGTGCGAACGTGCCGCCGGGAGACTTCGCCTTCTCCTGGCGGCGCGATCCCGCCGGAGGGCGAACCACTGCCGTCGCCCATGGGTCCCACATCTGCGCCTCCGGGTGCGCCATGGCCGTCTCCGGCCATGGCGGTGCCTGTGCTGACTGTGGGACCTCTGGCGGCGATCGACGCGACAGTCATCGCGCGTGCTGCTGCCTTCTTCGTCGGGGCTCCTCTGGTGCCGTGTCAGGGCCAGTTGTGGCCTGCTGCTTCCATCCTGTGCCCCGCACACAGACCGGGTGTTTCGGTCCACCCCATAGCACCAGACCCTGCCCGCATCGGAAGCCCAGACAGGCATGGAGATACAGCGGCGGCCGAAGGTGCTTGCGGGCTCCGGCTCACATGTCACGCCGGTCGCAGATGTCAGGCGGGGGCTCGGTGTCGATGCTGGTCAGGGGCACGGCCCGGGCGAGGGCCTGGGCTGCGGGCAGGCAGTGCTCGGCCGTGTCGCTGGGGTCTTGCCCGCAGGGTGAGGCAGGTGCCAGAGCCAGGGCGGTGGTGAGCGCGTCGTCGAGGATTTCGTCCGGGTGTAGGTGCCCCTCCCTCGTGGTCTGCTCCGGGAGTTGGAGGAGCCCGGTCGGGCTCGTCCAGGGCGGCCAGGAGGTCGAGTCCGGCGTCGGTGACGCCTGCTGCCGCCACCAGTTGCGGCGGCGGAGCCGGGGCTGCGTGCAGCACGATCCGTTCGGGCTCCATCACCGCACAGTGGCGCTCGAAAGGGGTCTGGCGTTCCTGGTCTTCGTCAGCCGTCCGACCAGGTCGGACACTGCCTGCGCCGAGGTCGGCTCGGTGGCCGTCCGCCCAGCTTCGGCAGTGAGGTGTACAAGCAGCGGTGGCGTGGCCTGGCCGTACGAACCGACGAGTTTGCGATCGCCTGCCAGGCTGCATTCCGCCTCGCGGGCATCCTCATCTGGATCCGGCGTTGGCAAAGAGGCAGAACCTAGTCGTCGGCAGGGCCTTGTGGTGGGAGTTCCGGCGTGCCAGGAACCGGGCGGCCTCCAGTGGGAGCGCGACGTCGGCGGCGGTCACGGAAGGGCGTCGGGGTGGTCGGGGTGTGGGCAGGCATAAAGCTGTGCGGGAGCTTTTGCAGCAGTCTTGGATTTCTGCCGTGGCGCGGTGTGAGATTTCGATGCTCGAAGGGGTTGGAATCGCCCCGGTGTTTTTTCGGAGCCTGTATAGGCCCTGCTCCGCCCCCTTCGGGCACATGGCTTGCGGGTCGTCTTGTGGCCCGGACCGTACGTTGCGGTTGTCCGCGTGTGCCCCTCGTCGGCCGGGTCCGCCATGATGGCCTGTTGGGGGCTCGTCGGCGATGAGACGGGGAGGATCGCGCTCATGTACCGGGTCGCTGACTGTGCCTTCGTCACTGGCCTCTGAGAGGTCGAGCACTGTGAGCTGTGGCTCGTCGCGGTGTTGGGTGTGCGTTGAGGGCCATGAGGGCGTCCTGTGGAGCGTTCCTCATGAACGTGACGTTCATGAGGGACGTCCGGGGGGTCGCTCAGGTGGCGCGTCGCATCTCCACGACGACGTTGTCTCCCAGCGCTTCCGGCTTGAGGCGGTAGTACCTGATGTGCGCGAGTCGCTCGGATTCCTCGAGCCAGCCGGCTTCGATGACCTGGCGCCGGGTGCGGGAGAAGACCGTGGGTGACAGGCCGACGAGCTTGGCGAGCTCGGCGGCGGTTTCGACCACGGTGCCGGCCCTGTCGGTGGGGTGGACGGCGTAGAGGAGGACGACGAGTCGCTGGTTGGCGGTCATGCCTGCGGTCTGTTGCAGGAGGCGCAGGGTCTTGTGCTTGTCCTCGTTGTTCACTGGGCCTCCCACCTGGCCGGGGTCTTGGCGTCGAAGCCGGGGATGTCGGGCGGGTTGCACGTCTTGACCGCTTCGCGTTGTTCCGCGCCGGTGCCGTGGAACGAGATGTAGGGGCTGATCCGGTAGAAGTTGTAGTTCCCGATCCGGCCTCGCACGATGAGGATACGGTGCCGGGCGAGCTTCCTGTTGATCTTCCCGACGGCGTCGGTGGACATGCCTACCCGCCGGGCGATGTCGGCGCCGGTGGCCCGCAGGGGTTCCAGTCCTTCGGGTGAGACGCCGATCCACCAGAGGACGAGGAACTTCTGGCTCGGCGTGAACGCTTTGCTCTCGGTGATCGCCTCGACGCGTGCCTTGTCCACCTGGGTGTGCTTGCCGGAGAACGCGTACGGCGCATAGGGGATGGTCTCGCCTGTGTCGGCGTCGACCAGCCTGCGTACTGCTCCCACGGGGGGCCTCCGTTTGTCGGCACGTGCATGAAGGGCGGCTCGCAGGCCGACCTGATGAACGTAACGTACATGAACGAGGAGTCAATCTGGCCGGTCTCCAGGACGTGTCATTCAACTTGTCGCGCATTCACATCTGGTGACGCCCCGGCTCCTCCGCCGCTTTCCTGATGAACTTCACGTTCATCTACAGCGTTCCTGTGAGCCGGGTACTCAGATCCCTCAGACCGTCACCAAGGTCCTGAGAACGCGGCACCACGGTTGCTCAGACGCCCTCCGCGGCTCACCGAACCGCTTCACAGATCCGCCAGCCAGCCCTGATGCGGGAAAGTTGCCGGTCAGCCGGCTGCAGAGGCGGCGTCCTCTCCTACCTGTTGTGACTGCTTGCCAACCGACAGGTCACCGACGGCTCCCGCAGTCGCCGTCGCTACCGGAACTACGTCCTCACGGCCCGCCCATCGACCCCGACCACAGACAGCACGCCACAGCGAAATCCGCGCCCGACCACGCAGGCGCGCGTGTGTCCCCGCAACCACTCCCCGGCCTGAGCCCAGCTGTCTGTTTCCCACCCCGAGCACAGCCGCTGCCGCCGACGGCGCTCACGGGTTCCGGCGGGGCCCCGCAAGCCCGCCAGGGCTGAGGAGCCCCCGCCCCCTCGCGTGCCCCGCCCACCGGCCGGGCGGCAGGAGACGTCTGGCCCGAGACGGGAGAAACGGGTGGCTGCAGCTTGCCTAAAGGGCCGTCAGCATGGAGTTCCAGCCGCCTCGTGCCTGTCGCATCCGTGGTCAGTTGAGCAGGCCGACTTCGTGTGCTTCGCGGGCCTGGTCGGGGGCGAGCTGCTGGTTCTTGTGGTGGCTGCGGGTGTTGCTGCGGAAGACGCCCAGTCGGATGTGGTGTTGGTGTCCGGCGGTGTCGGTGATGGTTTCGATATGGGCTCGTGGGACGCGTAGGTGTCCTTCGCGGTCCTTGTACTGGCGGGCGGCGGCGAGGTTGATTTCCCAGCGGGATGCCCCCGCGGGCACCGCCGGGGCGGTGGGCGCCGTGGTGGGGGCGGGCTGGATGCCCAGCGCTGCGAGACGCTGCTGCTGGCCTTCGGTGAGGCGGTGCCAGGCGGCGGGCTGCTCGGCCAGCCAGGTGCCGATGTCGTCGCCGCCCAGGCTGACGCCGGGCTGGAGCTCGGGGAGGGTGGCGCCCTGGGAGATGAGCCAGCGGGCTTTCGCGTAGTGCCGTTGCCAGGACAGGGTCCAGTCCGGGTTCCAGTCGGGGTCGATGGCTTCGAGCCGCTCACGCCGGGAGCGGGCGCGTTCGGGTTTTTTGCCCAGGCCGCCCGGCTTGCGGACCTGGTGGAGCCGCTCCCCGATCCGGACACCCGCCAGCACCGCATCGCGGGGTGCCGCGAGGGTGTGGTGCTCGGCGAAGTAGAGGGCGCACACATCCAGGAACTCGGTGAAGTTCTGGTCGCGGGGGTCGAAGACGAACCCGGTCTCGGCCAGCAGTTCGGTGCGCCAGTCGGCCAGGTCGCCCGCACGCCAGGCGCGGCGCTGCTCGGCGGCCCACTGGCCGACCGGGTAGTCGATGTGGTGGTCGCCGAGGGCGACCGTCGCGGTGTAGGGGATGTTGGCGTGTCCGTGCTCGGCCGCGTAGGCCCGGACGGCCTCCAGGCCGGTCAGCCATGCGGTCGACTCCGGGCGCAGGACGCGGGTGCGCACCAGCCGGGCGATCTCCTGTACGTCGTGACCGCGGCGGGAGAAGCGCAGCAGCGCCGGCTCGACCACCTCGCTGCCGTCGGGCATCTTCTTGGCACGGTCCTCGTCGGTGTCGGCCGGCTCGCCGTCCCCGGTGGGGGGTGTGCCGGCTTGCCGGGGGTCTCCGGCCGGGTCGGCGGCCAGGACGTCCTCCGGCGTGCCGTGGCGGCCTGCTGGACGTAGGGCAAGGTGTTCGACGACGCGCGGGTCGAATGCGCGCAGGGCGCGCAGGACGGTCACCAGGGGTTCGAAGGCGGCGGTTGCTGCCATGTCCCGGCCCTCGTCCTCGGGGCCGAGGAGGACGGGCACGACCAGGCGGGCCACCTTGCCCTGGTGTGGTGCCTGGCGCAGGGCGCGGCCGACGGCCTGGACGATGTCGACGGGCGAGCTGCGCATGTCTGCGAACAGGACGCCGTCCAGGCCGCACCGTCCGGTGATGTCCGTGCCCTCGCCCAGCAGGCGGCAGGTGGACAGGATGCGGAACTCGGTCTTGCGGCCTTCGGCGTCCACGCCGTCGGCGAACTGGCCGAGGACGGCGCGCTGGTGGGAGGCGGGGTGGAGGCCGCACAGCCACTCCCCCCACGCCTCGCCCGGGAACCGGCCTGTGGCGCGCAACTCGTCGGTGGCGTCCGGGAGGCCGCGGGCGAAGGAGAGGGCTTCCTGGGTGCGGGCGTGGAAGGACAGCAGGCTGACGACGCCGGCGGTCTCCATGTGGGCGAGGGTGGCGGCGCGGATGGCGCCCAGCCGCATCCCGCGTCGCTTTTCCAGGCTCGCGTCGGTGCCGGGTGGTGCGGGGTCGCGGATCTCCAGTACGTCGATCTCGAAGGAGGCCAGCACGCCTTCCTCGATGGCCTGGCCCAGCGGGTAGGTGAACGCGGGCTTGCCGAAGACGGTTTCGTCGTCCATCGAGGCCACCAGCACCTCGCCGCCGGTGGCGTCCCCTTCGTAGATACGGGGCGTGGCGGTCATGTACAGGCGACGGTCGGCGGGGATGCGGGCGTTGTCGTGGATGAGCGCCCACGGCTTCGTGGCCAGGCCGGCGGTGCGGTGGGCCTCGTCCACGACGGCCAGGCCGAAGCCGTCGAGTTTCTGCCCGAACGCCCCGGCCAGCGCCCGCTCCAGCACGCCGGCCACCGCACGCTCCTCGACGGCCTCTCCCTCGTCCTCGTCGTCGTCCTCGTCGTCGCTCTCACTGGTGGGACGGCCCGGGTTGCCGACCAGGGAGGCGTAGGTGGCGAAGATGGTCACGGGCCCGGTGCCGGCCCACATGGCCAGCCGGATCGGGTTGGTCGTACACCGGACCCCGAGTTCGTCGGCGAGGTAGGCGCGGATCTCGGGGTCGCGGTCCAGGGAGCAGACCGCCACTGCCGGGCCGCGCAGGCCGTACTGGCGCCACTTGGCGGCCGTCTGCGTCAGCAGATTCAGCGTCGGCACCAGCACCAGGACGCGGCCGCGGGGCTCCAGGCGGCGGGCGGTCTCGTAGGCGATCAGCGTCTTGCCCGATCCGGGGGCGGCGATCACCTGCGTGCGCAGACCGTCTGCGGGGATGCCGCCGAGCGGGGGCTCAAGCGCGAAGACCGCCGCGTCGACGGCCTCCTTCTGCCGGGCCCTCAGCGCCGTCGGAGCGCCCGTGTCCCGCTTGTCCATGGTCCGGGCCTGTCTCCTTGAGGTTGGTCGCCGGCTAGGCGGAGAAGCCGACGGAGGTGGCGTACTCGTACTGGCCCCACTGCGAGCCGAGGTCGGTGAGCTGGTCGTCCCACGCGTCGGACAGCGCTTCGTCGTCCCCGGCCGCCCAGGCGTCCACGATCCGGTCCCAGCGGCGGATCCGCAGCCGCCGGAACCCAGCCTGGTCGATGGTGATGACCCGTCTGCGGGGGTCGGCGACAGCGCTCTGGTCGAGGGGCTGGATCTCCACCCGGGTACCGCCGCGGGCGTTGAGACGCTGCAGCAGGTGGCGGGCGACGTTGCGGCGCCGGTAGGCGCGGTAGGCGGCGTCGACGCGGGCCAGGTTGTCGGGGGAGGGGGTCTGCTTGTGCTGGAGCCAGCGGCGCAGCGTGCCGCGTGTCACCGAGATCCCGGCGTCCCGCATCGCCTGGTATCCGGCGGGTGAGTTGGTGAGGTAGTTCAGTCGCGCGTTCAGCCCTCGCCGGGTGGTGACCGGCGAGCGGATGCCGCCTTCGAGGGCCAGGCGGTCGAGGACGTCGGCGGCGAGCTGGGCGCTCTTTTGCCCCCGGGCGCCGTAGAGGCCGAAGTTGAGGGTGCGCTCCGGCATTACTCGGCCTCCCGCTCGCGGTAGCTGCCCTCGGCCACCTTCTCAAGCCGGTAGGTCTGCTTGGGTTTGACCTCGGTGACTTCGCGCCCTTCGGGGAACAGTGCCGCCTCCTTTCCGGCCGCGCGGGCGGTGCGCCAGTCGCCGGCGAGGTGGAGTTCGTCGGTGCCCATCATCCGCACGATGGTCAGTCCGGCCTGCTGGGCCTGCCAGGCCTTGCGCCACAGGTTGGCGAAGGCCTGGCTGCGGATGATGTGCATCCAGTCCTGCCGGTAGAGATCCCGGTTGTAGTTGGACTCGCCCATCGTGGAGACCAGCTTGGAGTACATGGCTTTGATGTACTCGTAGGCGGTCTCCCCTGCTGCGTCGTCGTTGGCCAGGGCACGGGTGCGGGCCTCCACCAGGGCGCGGCGCAGGGACTCCAGCAGCTGCTCGGTCGAGCCCGAGGTCCACGACTCGTGGATCAGCGGCCGCTCGCACAGGCCGGTCTTCGGACCGGACAGGCGCAGCAGGAGACGAAGGGTGGACTCGGTGATCCAGATGCGGCCGGGCTCTTCGCGGTCGCCGATCGGATTGGGCAGGTCGGGGTGGTCCCAGGCGGGCGGGGTGACCAGGTGGACGCCGGAGCGTTTGGGGTCGTGGGCGGGTCCGCCCTCGTCGGGGCCGAGGTGGTGTTCCAGTTGCCCGATGGGCAGATGGGCCTTCAACGCACTGAGGTAGGCGCCGTTGATGTCCAACGCGGTGACCGGCGCTTGCTGGTCGGCGAGCGGGTCGAGGACTTGCGGGGGTGCGGTCCAGCGGGGCCGGGCCTCCCAGATGTCGTCCGCCTCCTGGCGGCCTCGTTTACGTAGAATGTCCGGGAGATCCGGGTAGTTGCGGAAGTCGTACCGTCCGCCTGCTCGGCTCTGCTCCAGCAGGTCCATCACGTCCGGGATGGCGGTCTTTTGCAGCTGTGCCACCGCCTCGGCCACCTCTCCCTGGGCTTCGGCGAGCGCTGCTCGGACCCTGCTCTCGATGCGCTCGACCAGTTCGGCCACCGTCCCGCTGCTCCTGCGCACCACCGCGGGCCCAGCGGCGGCCCCGTCCCGGGGCGCGGTGGCCGTCGGCTGCGGGGCGGGCCGGGCGGGACGACGGGCCGGTGGCGGCACAGCGTGGTCGGCCGTCCTCGGCCCCTCGGTCGCCGAGGCGGGCGGTGCGGCGGACGCCGGGGCGGGGGACGGGACGGTCGTCGGGGCGGGGGACGGCGGGTCGAGGAGGCGCAGGTGCGTCATGTCGAGCGGTACCTCGACGGCTGCGAGTGTGCCCAGATCGCGGGCCGAGACGGTGATGCGGGCGGTGCCGCCGTCTTGAGGACGGGTGAGGTGGAAGACGCGGTCGGCGCCCAGTTGGTCCACCAACTGCGCGTCGTCGCTGTCCACCAGCGCCATCACGGCGACGTGTTGTTCGGCAGCCAGCCGGGCCAGAGTGCGCACCGCGGTCGGCAGAGCGCGGCCGGAGAGGGGGGCGTGGTCGGCGCGGGCGTGCTGGAGACGGTCGACCACCACCAGGCCCAGCCCCTCGATCCGGGCAGCTTCCTCGGCGATCGCCTGTGCGGTCGGTTCGGGGCGGGTGAACGACAAGGGTGCGGCCCGCAGCCGCCCCTCGGCGCCGACGACAGCCTGCCGCTGCTCGGGGGTGAGGGTGCCGGCGGCGAATTGGGCGTAGGGCACGGGGGCTTCGGCGGAGACCAGGCGCCGGGCAGCCACCTGCAGCGGCACCCCGGAAGGGGCGTAGAGCACCGGCGTCGGCACGGCCGCGTCGAACGCGGCTGCACGCGCGGCCTGCAACGGCAGCAGGCTTCCGCCCGCGTTCGGCGGGGCGGCCACCAGCGTGACACTCCCCCGCACCAAGCCTCCGCAGATGCGGTCCAGCGCCGCCACACCCGTCGACAGACCCTCAGTCCGCGGCGCGGACTCCAGCAGCCCGTCCAGGACGTCACCGAGCTCCATCACTCCTGCGGTGGTCTCGGGCTGCGGCTTCTCGGGGCGGGGGACGGTGTGCTGGAAGACAGCGGCAGTGGGATGTCCGCCAACGGTCAGGATCTGAGGCTCTTGCTGAGCGGCGGCCACCAGGGCGCCCAGCTCCTGCCGGGCCTTCGTGCTCGACCACACCGGCCCGGACGGTTCGGGGCCTTCCAGGCGGCGCAGCACGGCGGCCTGCCTGCTCTTGGAGTTGACCAGCACGATCTCCTCGCCGTACTGGAGGCGCTCGGCCACCTCGCTCCACTTCTCACGGGCCTGCGAGAGCGTCACATCCATCCACGGCCTCCTTCAACCGGAGACCCACCCTAGCAAGAAGAAACATTGCAGATACCTGTTTGATACGGCCCTCGTCTCGTTGGGGACGGACACCGGCGGACCGGCTTGGGGGGGAGAGAGTCTCAGGCCGGGGGCCCTGCCACGGAACAGGCCCTTGGCGCCGATGTCGCTGTGGGCATCCGGAGGCGTGCGGCGATACATCCAGCCCGCTCCGGTCCCTTCCTGGGAGGCGACTGCACGCCTCGGCCGGGCTCGGGGCGCGACCTGCCGTCGGGGAAGGTGACGACCGGTTCTCCGCCTGTTCTCTGCCCGCGGCCGCCGGGTCGGCCCGGACGGCATCGTGTGGATACCGAGCCCGGGCCATGGTGCGAGATCCACGGCCCGGGCAGCCCGACACGCACGACAGCACCGACAGCACGACCAAGGCCCGCACTCCCCGCCGTGACGGGCAGGGGTGCGGGTCTTCGTACGTTCCGGACGCGCCCGTCAGACGATGCTCGGCCCCCCGGGTGCCGGGGGGCGGAGCTTGTGACGTCCCGGCCGTTACTCGGCCTCGCCGGCTTCTGTTTCCGCCGTGTTCGCGTTGATCAGCAGCTTGGTCAGTGCTACCCGGTTCGAGCGCGTCATCCTGCGCACCAACAGATCGCACAGAGCGCCCGGCTCGTCCCACGGGACTTCATCCCGGACCTTCGCCGTGCCGGGGCGCTGGTCGGGCAGCGCCACTTCGGAATCCTGAGGCGCTCGGCCGGGCTTTACCGCGGTAAAGCCCACGGAGCCGGCAGCCGGCCCGTCGTCGTCCGGCCGGCCGCCGTCCGGCTCGCCCTTTACCGCGGTAAAGCTCTTCGCCTCCCGGGCGTCGCCGCCGGCTGTGCTGGTGTCTTCCTTCTCGCGCTTCCCGCGGCGGGGCCGCGGCTGGGCCTTCTTCTCGTCGCGCTTGGCGGACCGTGCTTCCCAGGCCGCCAGCTGCTCGTGTGCCGGAAGCTTCACCAAGGCGCGAGTCTCACGGACCGGCAGCTCCCCGGAGCTCACCAGCTCCTGCAGCTCAGGTGTCAGATCCAGCAGGTACATCTGCTGGGTGACCCAGCCCGCCGACTTCCCGTAGTACTCCGCCACCTTGGTCTTGCCGCCGAGCTCGTCGACCATCGTCTGGATGCCCAGCGCCCGCTCGATCGGGTCGAGGTCCTCACGGTCGTTGTTCTCGGAGAGGATCGCGTTCAGGAAGTCGCCGCGGGAGCGGGCGACCTCGTCATCGACGATGACTTCGATGGCGGGCAGATCTGTGGCCAGACTGGCCCGGTAGCGCCGCTCGCCGTTGGCGATGACGTACGCCGCGTCGCCGACTGCTTCCGCTTCGCCGGGCCACAACTTCAGGTATGCCTCGCGGGTGACAGCGACCGCGGGCTGCAACTGCTTGGCCTTCAGGCGGAGCCCGAACTCGTGCAGGTCTTCTTCCGAGCCGAAGTTGCGGCGCGGGTTGAACCGGGTGGGCACAAGCTGCGTGAGCGGGAGCGTCCGCAAGCGGCTGTCCGGGGCTCCGGCTGTGGGAGCGCCGGTGGTGGCCGCGACGGCCTGGCGGCGGGCACTGACGCCGCCCCGGGTCCGGCTGAATGACGTGCCGGTGCCCAACTGGTCGGCTACGCGGCTCATGAGATCTCCCTTGCCAGCGCGCGCATCGTGGTGGCCTGTTCGCCGCGAGGGGCGAACGACAGCAGCGGCTGCTTGAGGCGCACGGCTTTGCGCTGGTCTGTCAGGTCCCCGATGACGGCGACGACCTTCGGGTCCTTGATCTCTATCCAGGCCTCCAGGGAGGAGGTGGCGATGAAGCCGCGGCGCGGGTCGTAGAGGTTCACGACGATCCCGAGGTAGTCGATTTCCACGCCCATGTCGTTGCGGAGGTCTTCGATCTGGGTGACGAGGAGGTCGTAGGCGTCGGCGCTGCTGTCCTCGGCCTGCACCACGATGAGTGGGCCGGAACTGCCGGCGGGCTCTTCTTCTCGGCGGCGTCCGTAGTAGATGGCGGTGTCCATGCTGAGGCCGAGGCTCGGTGGGCAGTCGATGATGATCTCGTCGTACGAGGCCTCGAGCGGAGCCAGAGCACGTTCGAGCGCGGCTTCCCGGAAGCGCACCTTGGAGAGGGCGACATCGAGCAGGAAGCCGTCCTGGCAGCCGGGCAGCAGGTCCAGGCGGCCGCCGTAGCGGTCGTCATCGATCGGCACGATCAGGTCGCGGATATCGCCCTTGGCCTCGCCGGTCATGTGCTTGCTGAGGCTGTCGACGGAAGAGTCCATCGGGATCTCTTCCTTGCCCAGTTGCTTGGTCAGATGCCGCTGGGGGTCGAAGTCGACCAGCAGGGTGCGGCGGCCCAGACCGGGGAGGTCCTCGACCTCCAGGGGATCGTCCTGCCCGTTGGCCTCCAGCTGTGCTCTGGCTTCCAACTGTGCCGCGAAGTGCCGGGAGATGCGCACCGGGTGCAGCGCCCCGGCATCCTCAGCCAGGGCTTCCCCCATGCCGGCAGCGACGGCTGTCTTGCCCACACCGCCCTTCTGATTGCACACGATGCGGCGGCGCGGGTATTTCGCAGGCGGCACCGTCGGTGCGGGGTTCTTCTCGAGCCACAACCGGACGGACTGGGCCAGTCCCTGAATGAGAGAGACCTTGCGGTCTGCCGCTGCCTGACGGAAGCGGTCCCACTGTCCTGCCGGGAGGAAGGTGGAGAAGGAGTCGGCGCCGACGGTGTCGACCGTGCTCGGGGTGGCCGCCAGCGCGACCCAGGCGTCGATGCCCTGCTCGACGGCGGTCTGGATCTCAACTCCATGCTGGGCCGCTCTGACTTTGAGGTCCTGCCGGAGCCATCCCGGCAGTTTGGAGACGACCTTCTCGCGGTCGCCGGAGGCTGGAGAACTCATGAGAGGTACCTTACTAACGTATGAGGTCGGCGAAAGCAGTGACACGTTAGAAATACGGCTGCTGAAGTGGCCCAGCCGGGCGGCATCGGCCTTGAAGCACATGTGGAGCTGCCGGGGGAGCGGTTCGCTTCGGCCGATGCGGAGACCGAAGGCGAGTGCCGTCGCGCCCAACTCGAGCCGCACCATCCTGGCCCGGCGCTCGTAGGCACCGCAGGCTCTCACCCTCGCCCGCACGGCTGTCCGGGACAAGGCAGCGGGCTTTACCGCGGTAAAGCCCGCTGAGCCGCCAGAGCTTCAGACAGCAGACAGCAGGCGGCAGGCGGCAGGCGGCAGGCGGCAGGCAAAGGAGTCGGCTGAGAGCAGGAAAGACGCCGGTGACCCGGCGATCCCGGTCTCGCGGGCGCGTTGTGAACCGCGCGTCGTGAATCGCGCATCGCGCATCGCCCGAGCGGAGGCTGCCGGGGCGTCCGGCCACCTGCCCCTCTCCCGTCGTCGGCCACCGCTCGCGCGAAGGCGGCCAGAAGGTACGCGGTCACCGTGTGGCCGACTTGGGGGCGGCGTCATGGAGGACAGCCATGACGAGCAGCCGGCCTTCCGGCCGAAGCGCGCTCGGCGCGCTCGGCGCGCTCCGCATCCGGCCAGGACCGGCCGAACGTCCATGGGAAGATCCACCGGGCAGTCCCAGGCGGTCGGTTGGCCGGTGGGAGACTGCCCCCAGGAACGGTCAGGGGGCATCAGGATGCGGGGCACGGGGGGCGCGGAGAGACTGCAGCGAATCCTGGTCGTCGTGGTGGTCGCGGGTGCCATGGTGATCGCGGCGATCGGTTTCGCGGGTTCCTATGCGGCGGTCCGTGATCTGGCGGAACGGAAGGGGTTCGGGGCGTTCGCCCCCTTCTTCCCCATCGGCGTGGACGCGGGGATCGTCGTCCTGCTCGCCCTGGACCTGCTGCTGACCTGGATCCGCATCCCCTTCCCGCTGCTGCGCCAGACCGCCTGGCTGCTGACGGCCGCCACGATCGCCTTCAACGGCGCCGCCGCCTGGCCCGACCCCCTCGGAGTCGGCATGCACGCGGTGATCCCGGTGCTCTTCGTCGTCACCGTGGAAGCCGCCCGGCACGCCACCGGACGGGTGGCCGCCATCACCGCCGACAAGCACATGGAAGGCGTACGCCTCTCCCGCTGGCTGCTGGCCTTCCCCTCGACCTTCCTGCTGTGGCGACGGATGAAACTGTGGGAACTGCGCAACTACGACGAGGTGATCCGCATGGAACAGGACCGCCTCATCTACGAAACCAGACTGCGCGCCCGCTACGGCCGCTCCTGGCGCCGCAAAGCCCCCGTCGAAGCACTGATGCCCCTCAAACTCACCCGCTACGGAGTACCGCTGGCCACGACCGTCTCCTCGGCGGAGCTGCGCGCGGTTCCTTGCGAACCGCTTGGCGAGCCGCCCCGGTCAGGGCACTCTTCGCGGCAGAAGCCGCGTCCTGCGGTCCCCCACGCCCCGCAGCCCCGGCCGGCGGCCGAGGGCCGTGTGGCCGCGAGACCGCCGGTATCCGGTGACTCGCCGAGCCGAGGCCTTCCGGCGGGGGAGGAGCGCAGCTCGTCCGGCCAGGGTGTCGAACCGCCGGGGCAGGAGGTGAAGCCTGCTCGGCGAGTTCAGGTTGCCGCTCCGGAGGAACTCCCGGCGGATCGGCAACCAGTACCCGACGGATCCGTCATGCCCGGCAACCCCGAGACGCCCGCGCTGGCGTCCGGCGGGAGCCGGGAAGAGCGTCACTACACGGCGGTGGCCGCGGCGCAGACCCACGAGGACCCCACGGTCGTGCGGTATGAGCCGGACGACACCGCCGGCGGTGGTCGGCAGGCAGTGCCCGGGGCGATGCGACCGGAGAGGTCGGCGGGGGAGGAGAGCCCGACTGTCGTCGACCGCTACTACCAGGCCTGGGCCGAACTCACCGACAAGCTGGGGAGCGAGCCTGCCGTGCAGGACCTGTCCGATCACCTGTGGGTGCGGGGCATGGCAGGCCGAGGCGGCGGGCGGATAAGCCCCAGCACACTGCGCCGGTACCGGATGGGCTGGCGCATCTACCGGGTGTGGGCGCAGCATCTCGAGGCCAACGACGACATCGAACCGTCTCTCGCCGAGCTGGAAGAGTTGTGCGCCGAGCACGCCATCCGCTCCAAGGGCGGGCGAGGCGACCGACTGGGACAAAGGGACCTGGAGGGCTATCTCCCCGACTTCCGTCGCCGTTACGCCGCGCTCGTCGGCCGGTGAGCCGCATCCGCACATGCCCGGGAGGGACGCACAACCTGTCACGGCCTTCGTTCCCGGTCCGGTCGGTTCAGCCCGGTCGGCTCAGTCCCCCGACGAGGCGTCAGGAGCAGGAGCTCGGAGCCCCTCTGAGGCCGCTCCTGAGCGCGTTGGCAGCGCAGTAAGCCCCCCCCGGCCGCTTGGAGCGGTGTGGTGCGGCCGGGGAGGCGCAACGCCGGTCAGACGCTCCCACCGCGTTCGCACAGGACGCTGGAAGGCCCGGTGGCGAAAGGCGCGACGGGCTTCACTGTTCGTCCGGCCTGTACACGCTCGGCAGATAGCTGACACTGGCGACAGCACAGGCCGAGTCCCTCGCGGTCGACTGGGACGCCAGATCGATGACGCGCTGGCCGACTCGATAGAAGGTGACCCGGCCCATGCGGTAGGAGATCTCCAGCCAGCCGCCCTCGACCAGTCGGCGGATGCTCCTGCCAGTGTTGGGCGGGCTGAGCTGGACGGCCTGTGAGATCTCCTTGGCGGTCTTGCGTACTGTCTCACCCAGCGGCACCGCCGTCGCGTAGTAGCTCAGCACGCGGAAATCGGCTCCGGGAGCCTCGGCAGTGCCCAGAAGGAGCGCGTGCATCAGCTCAGGGGTGAAGGGCAGTTCGGACCGCCGCGTCACGGGAAACGTCACATGATCTCCTTCTTCCGCAACCCCGGTGCGGCCTTCGGTGCGGGGACCACCGGATAGCGGGCGTCCCGGACGGCTCGCGACTGCTCGGATGCCGAACCGTCGAAGGCAGCCCGCGGATTGATGCGATAGAACTTCATCCGGCCCACCTTTTCGGCCTCCAACAACAGCCCACCGGCATGGAGCCTGCCCACAGAACGGGCCACCGTATCGGGGCGGATGCCGAGGGTCTGAGCGATCTCCTTGAAGGTCATGCGCAGGGGCTCGGCGCGCTCGGGCGAGTGCGCCACGTAAAACCCGAAGATGTCCCGGTCGTTCTGGCGGTACCCGCTGTCCTTGTGCCAGACCTTCCTCATCAAGGTCTTGGCCACGTTCACATGACGTCCCGGGTAGGGCTGCCAGTCGTACCGGGCTCCTGGCAGTACCGGCTTGTCTCGCGCATCTTCCTGCTGGAACGATTCGCGACCCAGCAACTCGAGCTGCACGATCTCCCCCGTCCCACGGTTGACCGCAGGTAGCCGCCGGACTGCGCTCCACTGCCCCATACCCCTCCTCTCACCTGCGGTGTTGCCCATAGGCAACACGAATACGGGGACTCTACACAGAAGTTGCCTATAGGCACGCCCCTGTTGTGTCACAACCTCTCACCAGGCCGAACCACGGGGCCGAACAATGATCGAACACCAATTGCGTATAGGCAACTGCAACTTCCAAAAACGTAATTGGAAACACGGATCGGAGCTATTCGGAAACGCTCTGACCTGCGGAAACGCTGGCCTCCTCTAAAAGCACAGAGGCGCGCCGCTGGCGACCTGCGGGTGCCAGGCCTCCCTTGAGCCAGCAGTACGGGTGCACCTCGACGGAACCTGAGCTCGCTGGCGGCTTCGCCGCGACCGCCCGCAACGTCGCCGTGTACGGCTGCAGCCCGGTGGGCCCCCCGCGTGATGGCGGCTTCGCCGCGTCGGAAAAAACCCTCCCCCATCGCTACGGAACCGATGAGCTCGTCCTCAGCTCTCGAAAAGCCAGCAGGCTGGAAGGGACGTCAGGCTCCTGCAAGCCAGTTACTGGCAACGGGGTACGAGCCGCCGCCTCGCACGTCCCGCAGGGCACTCCCCGGTCCGCACAGGGACCTTGATCCGGTGAGCACCGCACGGCAGCGCACGCACAAGCCACTGCTGCCAATCGCAGCCCGCTCCTGTGAGCAGCCCGGATCATCCACACAGGGCACCGGGTCGGCTCCGCATCTGGGCACTGATCCTGGTCACTGATCCGGCCTTCGAGGGCCTTGCGAGGGAAGGTGAAGCTCGGCCCGGTGGCCCCGGCGATCGGGGCTTGCAGTCAGACCAGCTCGAATTCCGCGAGCAGCTTTCTCGGCGCCGACCTGCTCGGCACCCGCCTGCTCGGCACCCGCCTGCTCGGCACCCGCCTCGCACCCCGCCGTCCGGGCGCGACGGACCTCCTCGAGTGCGGCCAGGCGCGCGGCCAGCTCCTGGCCGCCCGGGGAGGCACCCGCCGCAGCGGCGTCCGTGCGAGCCCGCGCGACCGCCAGCTCCACCTTGGCGCGTACCTCCGCCATCGGGGTGCCGGGCACCGCCGCCCAGTTCCGGACGGCCGCGTCGATCAGCTCGGCGACTTCCTCGCCGACCGCCCTCGCTCGGCGTACGCACTCCTCACACCGTTCCCCGTCCGCGCCCAGTGCGGCGCCGCATGAGCCGCACGAGGCAGGCACGGCCTCCTGCGGCCTCCCCTGACGGTGCGCCGGTCCGGCCCGCCGGTCCTTCTCGCGCTCCGCGCACGCCCTGCAGGCCGCCCCGCCCTCCAGCCGGCCGTCCTCACACCCTGGGTCCGGACACGGCCCTGCCTTGACCAGGGCCACCGCTGCCCCCACTGGCCTCCTGAGCGCGCCCTCGGCCAGCAGCCGCCCGTATCCGTGGGAGATCCACCGACGCCGTACGCGGTCGGCCAGCCTGTGCGGACCGGCAGTACGCAGCTCCCGCTCGATGGAGTTGACCAGGGCGCGGGGCCGATCCGTGGCTGCTGCGGCTCGCAGCGCCTCCCGGAATTCGTCAGGGAAGGCCAGCAGCACTTCCTGCACCTGGCTGCTCACGAGAAACGACCCACCGGAGGCCGAGCTCGCAGCCCTTGAGCCCTCGACCGCTCTGCCACCGGCCGACCGTTCCCGCACCCCGCTGCCCGCAGTCGGCTCACGGCGCTCGACAGCCGCGCCGAACGCCGACGACTCGCCCAGAGCCGAAGGCCTGCCCGCATCGGCTCGCACTGATCCGGCCGTCTCCGTGACGACGTACGTGACGGGGCCCTGCGCGCCGCTCACTTCGCCGACCTGGTCGCACGCCAGGTAGCCGAACTTCTCCAACTCCCGAAGAGCGGCCCTGACCGCCGGGAGACCGTCCGGGAAGGACTCCGCGATGAGCTCCGCAGTGACACCGGAGCCGACTCCGTGCGTGAAGACAAGACCGAACAGGCCCTTCGCCGACAAGCTCAGCCGCCTGTCCTCGAAGAGGGCCGTGCACATGCGCATGAAGGCGTCAGCGTCCATCGGCCCCTGGCGGAAGGGCGCTGCCCCGGCGGCGTCCGCCGTGCCGTGCGCAACTGCGGCTGCTTCCCGGAATGCGGGCGAAGCGGAGGCCATGGCACGTTCTCCTCTGTGCTGAATCGCAGCGCGGACGGCCGGCGTTGTGGAGCACCCCCGGGCCGGGAAGAGGCCACCAGCGTGGAGGAGCAGCCCTCACACCCCCGACACCGGCCCTCACACCGCCGATACCGGAAGGACCCCGACACGCCACTGTCCTGCGCGCCGCGATTGCTTCTCGCAGGCCTGCCGCGGTCGGGGCCCGGGAGTCACCGGGGAAGTCAGGGCTGCGTTGCCGGTTCTGACCGCTCATCTGACCACATGCGTCGAGCACAGAGCCGGGTGGGCCAGGCGGAACGACCAACACCCGCGCCCCGCCGAGCCGCGTGCCTCACACCGAGGTAGCCCCCCGGCCCACGCCGTACTCCTCCACCGCCGACATCCCGAGCGCCCGGCCATCGCCCCTCCACGACTTCCGCAGAAGCCACCACCAGATCCCCACCCGCCGGCCACCACCCGCGCAAGTAGGGCCCCGTGCACCGCACTACGGTTGGTCCCGCGTCACACCAGCGATACTGCGGTAGTTGATCCAAGAGGGGCACGGCATGGTGCGGGGGAGACCGGACAGCAAGCGCACGCACTGCGTCAGCGTGCGGCTGAACGCCGAGGAACTGGCGCGCTGGCAAGGAGCCCGCCAGAAGACCGAACGCAAGGAACTCGGCGCCTGGGTCCGGGCAGTCGTCGAGGAATCCCTCAACGGGCGTCCCGGCGTCCCCGGTGACGTCCCCCGGGTGCCTGCGATCAACGAGACCGCCTACGCGCAGCTCGTCCAGGCGGCGGAGACTCTGCGGGAGCTACTGCACCTGGCCAAGGAGCAGGGCGCCCTGCCCGCCGACACCGACGCCACGCTCGCCCAGCTCGGCAACGCGGCACTCCAGGTGCGCGGCCTTCCCGCGGCACCCGAGAGCGCCGCCGGGCAGCCACGGTGATCGCCAAGATCACAAAGGGCCGCCGCGCCGACCGCGCCCTGCGCTACGACTTCGGCCCCGGCCGGGACGAGGAACACGTCAACCCCCGGCTGATAGCCGGCAACGTCCCCGGCACCGTGGAGCAGTTGGCACACCTCATCGACGCCCACACCGCCCGCCGGGCCGACATCACCCGCCCCATCTGGCGCTGCGCCCTGCGCACCGCCCCCGACGACCCCCTCCTCCCGGACGCGACCTGGGCCCGGATCGCCGAGCGCTACGTCACCCGGATGGGATACGGCAACTGCCCCTGGGTCGCCATCCGGCACGGCGACGACCACATCCACCTCACCATCAGCCGCGTCGACTGGACCGGCTGGCTGGTGCGCGACGCCTTCGACTACCACCGCTCCTGGCCCGTCGTCCGCGACATCGAACGCATCTGGAAACTCGTCAACGCCGAAGAACGCAGCAACCGCGTCGCCCCCCAGGTGACCCGCCCCGAACGAGCCGCGAGCGAGAACAGGGGAGCGGCCCGCCCCGAGAGGGAGGAACTCCGCGCCCGCATACGCGCCGCACGCGACGCGGCCCGCGGCCACGGCAGGAACGCCTTCGAACGTGCCCTCACCGAGGCCGGGGTCGAGTGGCGCGCCCACCCCTCCGCCTCCGGAGGCATACGGGGCTACTCCTTCAGCCTCCCCACCTGGCGGGACCACGACGGCGGCCAGATCTGGGTCTCCGCATCCAAGGTCGCCAAGGACCTGCGCTGGCCCCAGCTGCACGTCGACCTGGTCCCGATGTTCGCCCCCGACCAGCCGCCGGGCGCCCGGTACTGACAAGGGCGCCCCGCCCCGCTGTCAGTGCCGCGCGAGAAACTGGACCGGGCCCGGCTCCACCGGCCTGCCGTCACACCGCGCGTACCGTGCCAAGCGGAGGGAAGCACCGTGAGTCAGAACCGTGCCGACTTCGGCCCTGTGCAGCTCGCCCGCTGGCTGGGCCTTGAGGAGTCACAGCTGCGCCGCGCCCAGAACCGGGGGCTCATCCCCCCTCCCGACATCGACGACAAGCGCTGGTCCTACGCCCTCGCAAAGACCCTCCCGGACCGCGTCGAGGACATCGTGGCCGCCCTCGAACCGAGGCAGGAGCCCGCCGCTCCCGCCGCTTCCGCTGCCGACGCCGGCAGCCGGTCGGCCGCTCCCCGTGCGCGCGGAGCACAGCGGCGCGAGACGTTCGGCCCGGTGCAGCTCAGCCGCCACCTGGGCCTGAAGACCTGGCAGCTGCAGCGTGCCCGGGAGCGCGGTCTGGTGCCGGAGCCCGACACCGAGCAGAAGCGCTGGTCGAAGGAGCTGGTCGAAACCCTCCCCGACCGGGTCGAGGAGATCCTTGCCGCCGTCGGCGACCACCCTGGCCTCGGCTCCGAGAAGGCCGCGGAGCACCTGGCACAGCGCACAGGGCTGGAGGTGGAGCGGGCCGACGTTCAGCTGCTGGCCGAGCGGAGCCTCCTGCGTCCGGTCGGCGACTTCCGCGGCTGGCCGCTGTACGCCCTCGAGGACCTGGACGCGCTCGACCCGGCCGACGTCACCGCCGCCATATCCGACCGGCACGCCTGGATCGAGGCGAGCCTGAGCAGCGAGGAGGCCGCACAGCTGCTGGGCTGGCCCGTCGGAAAGTTCGAGGTCACCGCCGAACGCAACGGGCTGACCCCGGGACGTTTCGGCCGCTACGCCCGTAGCGCGGTGGAAGGCTTGTCAGCGCAGTAACGCAGCCCGCGGCAACAGCAGAGGGGCGAGGGAGCCAGGTGCTTCCCTCGCCCCTCTGCTGTTGCCGCGGCCATTACTTCGTCAGAGGCAGAGGAGGGAGGAGGGAAGGAAGGGGAGCGAGCTATGCAATAGGGCTTCGGTTATGTCGTGGTGGAGGGCTGATGGGCACACAGTGCCCGGTGGGGGCGAGCTCGGGGGGCTGAGCGGTGTGGACGGTGGTTGGGGCGTGGTGGGCGGGTGCCGAGTTCGTCGGTGAGCGTGGGCGAGTGTCTTGTGCTGACCCGTGGTGTGTGTGGCCGTTGGGGCCAGGGCTCCAGCGAGGCGGGTGCGCGGTGGAGTCCCGCTGGGATCGCTGTCATGGCCGGGCGTTCTCGTCCTGCCTGGCTTCGTTCTGCTTCGTTTGGTCGCGTCCTGTTGCTTGTCGTCGTTCTGGTGAAGGTGGCTGACTGCCGCGCTGTCAGGCGGTCAGGGTTCGCGGTGGTGACCGTGGGGAGGGCGTGCCGGAGGTGGCTGGCTGTTCCGGCGGCTGCCGAGCGTGGGGCGGGGTGGTGGGCCGGCGGGTGCCTGTACGAGCCGGGTTCGGTGATCTGGTTCGGTTCACCCCCGCTTCGGTGACCCCGGCGAGGTGTAGCCGGGCGGGGGCGCCATGGCGGCAGCGGAGTCCACCGACCGGGTTCAGCCGGCGATCTGTCCACGGTGGCCCGAGCGACTGCAGCGAGGCCATAGAGACGCGCTCTGGGGCGCCCTCGGCCCAGGGGCATCGTGCGCACGAGTGCGTGCGTGCCACGTCCCGATGCGTGTCACGCACCCATGGGGCGTCACACCAGCATCCCGTGGCACGTGTCCGTGTGCCCGAGCGCCCCGGGGCGAGTGCCCGTCCGCCAGGGCGCCCCGTGCAGAAGGAGCCCGTGTACGGAGCGAGCTGCACGGCGGCAGCACGCGGTGCCCGTGCCCTATCTGCTGCTCGGGCGCCGTGAGACCCGGGACGACGCACCGGGTCGCCCCTTCACGTGGACGGCTCCTCGCGAACCGCGTGAGCGGTCCGCAGCGGTTGCACCGGCCGAGCCCTTCCCGGCACTTGAGCCTGGCAGACCCCCTGGGGGGCCGCAAGGAAAGCACTTGCGGCCCCCCAGGGGGCCCGCCGGGCGGCTCGTGCCGGGAAGGACCCGGCAGGCGCCACCGCCACAGCGCGGGACGCCCACGCAGTTCACGAGGAGCTGATGAGTGATGTCGAAGAAGTCGCACCCGGGTGACGGTGGCGGTCACGGTCTCGGCTCGAAGGGCTTCACCTTCGGTGAGGCGCTTCGCGGCGGTAAGGGCTTCATGCGCCGTGTCCGCCAGCTGACGGGTATCTCGGTCACCAAGTGATCGACTACTCGGCACGCTTTCGGAACGGGGCTGGTGACATCGCGGCGAACCCGCTGATGGTCGCCGGCCCCGTTCCGGGGGTCGATCTGCGTTCGGTGGGGCTGTTGCTGGCCCCGCCCGTGCTGTCGGGTGAGTTCGTGCCCGTCAGCTTCTGGGAAGGCGTCGAGCGCCTGAGCCCTCAGCCCGTCACTCCGAAGCCGTCACCGCTCGGCCTGTATGCGGCGTTCGCGGACGCTGTCCGGGAGATGACCGCCCACGCGCGGGGCATCGGTGTGATGGTCTCGGGCGGGCTCGACTCGCTGGCCGTGCTGCTGCACGCGTGCGCGGTCGCCGAGGGCAGGCGCGTGGTGGCCTTCACCATCGACATGTCCGACGACGCCGGCGGAGGTTCGGTAGCAGAGGTCAAGCGGCTGCTCAGCGCCTTCGACCTGGATGTCGAACTGGTCGTTCTCGACCCGCGGCGTGACCGGCTCCAGCCGGACTGGTCGCCGGTGGGGCCACGGCTGGACGGACTGCCGGAGGTCCACGCGGCTGCCGCGGCGCGGGCGGAGAGTTTGGGGCTCGACATCATCCTGTCCGGTGACGGGTCTGATGAACTGCTCGGTACTCCCCGCTACGCCACGACGGCGATCGCCCGACGGCACGGTCTGCGGGGAGCCCGCCAGTACCTCAAGGACGTGGGGAGCACCGGCCCGGGCCGCTTCGGAGAGGCCGCCGCTGTCGGTTCTCGTCTCGTGTCCCGCCGGCTTCGTGCGGTGGGTTACTGGGCGGAGAACTGGCCCGAGTGGTGCGACCCGGTGACGCCGGCCGTCCTGGCGGAGCCGTACCGGACGTACGCGACGGAGTGGTCGCGCCGGTGGGTGGCCGACGAGGTGGCCGCGCACGCCGCGAGGGGCTGGTCCTGGGCGGAGGCTGACGCGTTCGACGCGCTGTTTCCGTACACCGTGCCGCCGCCGGTGGGGCGGGTCGCCGAGGAGTCGCCGTTCTTGCACCGCTCGTTCTTGGAGGCGGCGCTGGCGGTGCCGCTGGCCGACCGGTACCGGCCGGATCTCCCGTCGAAGTACTGGCGGGGCAAGGCGCTGGTGCTGGATCTGCTGCCGCCGGGTGCGACGGCGAAGCTGTCGCCGCGCAAGCAGTACTACAGCGGTGCGCTGGCCCGCCAGGCTGCGGTGCTGGACAGGGACCAGCCGCTGCTGCTCACCGAGGTGGGGCTGATCGATCCGGATCGGCTCGCCGGGGAGCGGGACACGGGGACGTTGCTCTACCTGGCCGGCATCGAGCGCTGGCTCAGGGGTGCGGAGCAGCACGGCGCCACGCTCGGCTGATCGCTAGACGGTCGGTCCCGATGGCGTACAGGCCGGGGCGGGATGCTGATCCCGCCCCGGCCTTTCCACGGCAAGGAGCGTGACCAATCAGTCGGTCAGCAGGCCGAAGAGGGAAGGGGTGCTCTGAGATGAGTGCGAGTTCAGTGGTGACGATGCGTCCGTACGAGAGTACGGACGAGGCTGCGGTCCTGGAGATCGTGAACGAGGACGGGCTCCCCGGGCAGCCCCGGGTTTCGGCCGGGATGCTGGCGGAGGCGCTGGCGGGACGGTCCGAGGTCGACTCGGGGTGGTGGGCGGCGCTGGCGCCGCCGCGTACGGACGTGGCGGTGGACGCCTCGGGTCAGGTGGTCGGGGTGGTGTCGTTTGCGGTGCACTCGGCGGAGCCGGTGGGGTTCCTCCTGTGGCTGCACTGCCGGGAGGACGAGTCCGTGGCGTTGGCGCTGGTGACCCACGCATGCGCTGAGCTGGGCACGGTGTCCGTGCATGCCTTCGACTTCGCGACGGCTCTGACCCGGGGGGTGGAGGCGCTGCCGGTACGGCACCGCCAGGCCACGCACCGGGCGCTGCTGAAGGCGGGGTTCACGGGGGAGGACCTGTGGCGCTACATGCGGATGCCGCTTGAGTCGCGGGCGCTGCTGCCTCGCGGTACCGGGCGGAAGGCGCGGAAGTGCGAGGACGGCAACTTCGAGGTGCGGGTCCGTGACCGTTGGGGGCGGAAGGTCGGTGAGGTGGTCGTCGGCGTGCCGGTGGCGGGGACCGGGGTGCTGTGGTGGATCTCCGTCGAGGAGCGGGCGCGGGGCCGGGGGCTGGGGCGTGCGCTGGTCGGTTCGGCTCTGCGGCTGCTGGTCGAGCTGGGTGCCCGGGAGGTGATCCTGTACGTGGACGACGGTCCCCGTGCGGGGAACGACCGAGCCGCGGCCAACGCCCTGTACGAGTCGGTGGGGTTCGCGGAGGTGGACCGTCTGTGGTTCTACACGCGGGGCCCTGCGGCACCGGCCTGCTGAGGTGGGTCGGGGCCAGGGTGGGCTTGCGCGCCGGGGCGTTCTTCCGGTCTCCGGTGGTGAGGGTGGCCACTGCTGTGGTGCGGGGCTCTGCGCCCCCCTTCCCGGTGCCTGAGCCTGCACCACACCGGAACGGGGGGTCAACCGGGCAAAAGGCGCGCCCGGTTGACCCCCCGCCCCGGCGCGGCGCTGTCGGCCGATCACCGGGAAGGGGACCACAGAGCCCCGGGCCGCAGCAGCGGCCGTCCTCCCGGTCACCACACAGGAGGAACCGTGGAAAAGAAGATCACCGTCGAGCAGGCGCTGCAGGTCCTGGCCGAGAAGCTCCCCTACTTCGCCACGGCGACCGGGCACGTGGCGAGGACCTTCGTGAACCAGAAGGGTGACTGGGCGACGCTCACGGTCCGCGTGACGAACCGCAACGAGGACACCCGGCGGGAGGACGACTACGTCTCCTTCGTCACCACCAACCGCGGGTGGATCGACGTCATCACGTCGCTGGAGAAGGGTGACTTCGTGAGCGCCCTCAGCCTCGAGTACAAGCACGGGTCCAAGAGGCGCGACGGGAGCTACGGCAGCGACCAGCTGGTGCTCAGCGAGGTCGTCGTCCGCCGGAAGGCCGAGAAGCCGGTGGCCATGCCGCAGTTCCTGCAGGGGCTGGTGAAGTAGCCGTCCCCCGGGAGGGGGCGGCAGCCCGCCGCTCCCTCCCGCTCCGCAAGGGCGGTCCCTCTCGCAGAGAGGGGCCGCCCTCTTCGTTGTGTCCGGCCCGCCGCAGCGCGGGCCTCCCTTCCGGGCGGCTGCTTCCGGCCGTCCTCGACAGTCAGGAGTTCGCAGTGAGTACGAATCTGGTGTTTCCGAGCGGGGTGCGTCCGTTCGCCGTGCGGTCGTCGGTCGCGTGGGACGGGTGGGCGCGGCATGGTTTCGCCCCGCTGGATGTGGTGGTGGAGGTCGTCCTGGGGAGCGGTCAGCTGATGCGGCTGGCGGGCCCGGGCCGGTGCAGTTGGCTGGCGGGTCACGGCCGTTGGGTGCCGATGGGTTCGGGGGCGGTCGAGAACGTGACGGCCCGGGCGACGCGTGCCCGGGAGACGGTCAGGCCTCGGGTGCTTCTGGTGCTGCGGGACAATCCGCAGTATGTCGTCACGGAGCTGGCGTGGGCGTCGGACACGGCGCTGGACGAGGTGCTGGGGTGGCTGGGCCGGCCCGTGACGCGGGAGGCCGCAGGGCTGGTGAGCGTCCGGGAGCGGCTCCAGGCGCGCAGCAACGACTACTGGCTGCTGGAGGCGGCCATGGCGGCTCTGGAGCTGCCGGAGGCGGGTCGTGATCTTCCGGTGCTTCCCGGTATCAGCGTCGTCGTCTCTGCGCGTGGCGCGCAGAGCGTGCTGGCCGGAACGGTCGGAAGTGTCGTCGAGGCCGCCGAGCGGCTTCCGCGGCGGACGCTGTGGGAGTGCGTCGTCGTGGACGACTTGAGCGAGACGCCGCTGCGGCTGCCCGCCGGGCTGCCGCCGCAGGTGCGGCTGGTGCGGGCCGCCGAGCGGGTCTACCGCGGTGGGGCCAGGAACCTGGGCCAGCAGCTGTCGAGTCACCCGGTGACGGTCTTCATCGACGACGACTTGCAGATGGCGCCCAACTACCTGCGGGAGCACGCGGTTCGGCATCTGCTGTCGCCGTGTCTGGTCACGGTCTCCGGCCGGATGGAGTACCTGGAGCCCACTGCTCCGAGGCCGGGGCGTCTGCCGTACGGCAAGCAGGGTTCTGCCGATGTGTTCCGTCAGCTGGGTGCCGGGGGCACGGTGGGTCCGCGTGAGGTGTACAGGCTGGTCGGGCGTGGCGACATCGTGGCGTCACGGCCGCTGGCGGACATGGGGTTCCCGCCCGATTACGTGGCGTACGGCCCGGAGGACGAGACGTTCGTGGCGAAGGCGCTGTCCAGGGGCGCGTTCGTGGTGCCGGTCGCGGAGACCGGGGTCTTCCGTCGCGGCTACCGGCGCGCCGGGGACCTGGTGTCCCAGGACATGGCACGGGTGGACGCCTTCCTGGCGAACATGGACCGCCAGGAGGTTCACTTCGACGCCCCGGCCGACGGCGGGTGGGCCGCCGCCCGGTGACGGGCGGTGACCCGGGTGCTTCCGGCCCCTTCCGGGGCCGGAAGCACCCGGCAGCCCCGCGCCTCCCCGGCCCGGCACGACGGGTTTCGGCTCCTCCCTGGAGGAGGAGAGCCGACCCGACTGAGCCGGGCCGGCTGAAGGCCCTGGCACTGCCACTGACGCGGCGGTGCCAGGGTCTTCCCATGTGTGGTGCCAGGGCCCGTCTCGGGGCGTTTCTGGTGGGCCGGGGGAGGGGCGGCACGTTGTGCGGCGGGCGCGAGGCGGCTGAGCCGAGGCGTATTTCCGGTGCGCGGGTGGCTCGTGACGGTGGACCACACGGGTGGAGGCACAGCCGCCGGTGACGCGTGACGCATGGCTGCGGGCCGTGCGGATGGGCCGAGTTATGCCCCCTGGTGGCGTTGGCCGACGTGTCCGGTGGCGGACCCGGCTGGTTCCCGGGCGTTCACGACATGCAGGCCACCGGGCCTCGGCCTCCGAGCGGCCGGGGGCGGCCCGCGTGCGTGGCGGCGCTCTGCTGGAGGCAGAGCTGTGACCTGTGGTTGCCCTGGGCGTCTGTGCCCTTCCCGGTGCCTGAGCCTGCACCACACCGGAACAGGGGGTCAACCGGGCAAAAGGCGCGCCCGGTTGACCCCCCGCCCCGGCGCGGCGCTGTCGGCCGATCACCGGGAAGGGCACAGACGCCCAGGGCAGCCCGCGAGGGCCGCTCCCCGGCTGTCTTCAGCAGAGGAGCTGTCATGTCGCACGTAGCGTTGGACCGTTCGTACTGGCGCATGGGGTTCGACGGTGTGGTGGTGAGGGTCGCGTCCGTGGGGAACCCGGGCGAGGGCAAGGGAACCGTCCTCCTGGAGGTGGAGGTCCCCCGGGAGGGGCGGCGGCCCTGGGAGCGGGCCTCGGACTCGTGGATCGTCGAGGTCCCGGCCGGGCAGCTGAAAGCGGCCCAGGCCATCTACCCGCCGGGCGGGGAGAGCGAGTCGGGTGAGCTGGGCAAGTCCCTGAGGGCCGTGGAGTTCCGCTGCGTCTCCGTCGAGTTCGGCCCCGGCTACCTGAAGAAGTCGCGGTTCGTCTGGCTGCGCCGTCTCTTCCGGCAGCCGCTCGAACTGGGCGACGTCAGGACGGTGAAGTTCGGCGTCCTGTACAAGGACGAGTACGGCGGGGATGCGGCGTAGGGCGAGAGCCCGGCACGCTGCAGGCAGGCCCCGGCCCCCACTCCGGTGGGGGCCGGGGCCTTTCCGTGTGTGATCGGCCCCCTCGGGGGGCGCCGAGGCGGCAGCGCCCCGAAGCTTCCGCTGCCTGGCCACGGTTGCACCGCACCGGCACGGCGGACGGCGTTTCCTCGCCCGTCCCTTCGTCGCTCGGTGTATCGGCAGTGGCTGTCCGCGACGGGCCGTGGTCGGCCCTGCCCGCCGCCCGCAGCCTGCGCCGGGGGCGGGGTGGCCGCAAGCCCGAAGTGCGTGGGCTTGCCCCCACCCGCACCCCCGCCGCTGACCGGCTGCGCCGGGCAGGGCCGACCACGGCCCACCTCCCTCCACGGAGGCCACTGCCCGGCACAACCGAAGGAGCAGCCATGAAGAAGGAGCAGGGCAGCAAGGACACCGGCGGCCGGTCCGACGACCTCCCCATCCTGACCCCGTCTCGGCCGGGTGGTGGCGGGTCCGGCTCGGGCGGCAGCTGAGCCCGGTCCCGGCTGAGTAGTTGGCCCCGGTGCCGCCGGTCGCGGCGGCACCGGGGCCTTCGGTGTGAGGGGGCAAGAACCCCCGTCCACTCCCCCCCTGGCCGAGCGTGATGGGGGGCGGGTTGCGCCCGAGGCGAACTGGGCGGCTTGGGGCCGACGGGGGCCGGTCTGTCGCCGTCGCCGGGCTGCGTCTTCTCCACGTCGACGCGCTGTCCCCGTAGTCCCGTAGTCCCGTAGCGCTGCCGTCCCGTTGGCTGCCGCTCCTGCCGGACGGGCTGCGCGCTTTCCTCTCCCCGCGTCGAGAGGTCCGCTCTCGGGTGGTCCGTGACAGCCCCTGCCCGCCGCTTGCAGCCTGCCCCAGGGGTGGGGCGGCCGCAAACGAAAAGCGCGTTTGCCCCCACCCCACCCCTGGGGCTGATCGGCTGCGTCGGGCAGGGGCCACCACGGACCACCAAGGAACGGTCCCCCCTCCTCGGCGGAGAGGAAGAGATCATGAAGGATTTCGCGAAGAAGACGGTGCGTGCTCTGGCGACCCTTCGCAACGCGTGCCTGGGGCGTGACGACAACGGCCCGTGCGTGGGCCTCGGTGGGCGCTGCTACTACTGCCAGCGCCCGATGTCCTGACCCGGTCGTCAGCCCGGCGGCCGCCAGCCAGGGTTGCCCGCCCCGCGGGGCGGGCAACCCGCGGTCTTCCAGGGAGGGGGTTTCCATGTCACTGACAGGTTCCCGGCGCGCCTCGTCCCGACGGCGGTCTTACGTGCGTGACCGTTCCAGGCTCGGCGAATTCTTCGCCCGGATCTGGAACGCCGTCACCGATCTCGTCTGAGCGGTCGCGGCGCGGGCTCCGGTCCGTGCCGCAGCCGTCACCCGCGGTTGCCGCTGACCGGCCGCGTCGTCGGGCATGCCGACCACGGCCTACTACATCCCGCCGGAGGCCACCGCCTCCGGCGGACCCGCAGAGGAAGGAGCGCGCATGGCGGATACGTGCGGTACGTGCAACGGCTGGGGCAGGATCGTGATCGTCGACGATGACGGGAACTGGATCGGGTTCCTGCCCTGCGGAGACTGCTAACACACCGGGCCGTGACCGTCCCCCGGGCGGTCACGGCCCGGCGGGGTGACAGGCTCTGGCGCCGTCGGTGAGCAGCCGGGAAGCGCTCCGGCTGAGACGCCATGGCTTCATGCCGCGACTGTCCCTTTGACACGGCCGGGCCACCACGTGCGGGTGGTGGTGGTCCCCTGTCCGCCGCTTTGAGCCTGCGCCACGCCGAGACGGGAGGCAACCGGGCTCGTTCCTCCCCCGGTTGCCTCCCGCCCCAGCGCAGCGCGGTCGGCACGCGTCGGACAGGGAACCACACCCGCCGCAGAGAGCGGCGAGTTCCCTGCCAGAGGAGGAACCCATGGGTAAGAAAGTGGCTGTGGCGATCCTGGTCGTACTCGCCCTTCTCTTCGTGCTCGTGCAGTGCCAGGCCGACAGCGGCAGCTGCAGTGACGACAGTCGCGGTGCCACGACGGTGGTGGCCGCGGCGGCGTTCTCCCCGGCGGAGTCCGGAGGAACGTACCTCAGCAAGCCGTCGAAGCCGGTCAAGCCGTCGAAGTCCGACGGTGGCCGCGGCGGCTTCTTCGGCATCTTCATCTTCGGCGACAACGACTGCGACTGAGTCCCGTCCGGGTCGGCCGCTCAGCTGCGCGACGATGTATAGCTGAGCGGCCGAGACGGCCGAGACTCTCCGGTGCCCGCCAGCTCTACGGCGGGCACGGGGCCTTGCCCGCGTGTGCGCCGGCTCCAGGTCTCGGTACAGACCGGCGCGGGCTCGTCGCCTGTGTGCGGCTTGCTTCCGGTACGTCGTCCTCAGGCCGTCTCGGGAGCTGCTCGTCTCGTCTGCAGCCGGGCGGCGCGTCCGGCCGCGGTTTCGTTCACCGGCGTTTCCTGCTTGGCCGGTGACGTGTGGCTGGTTCGTTGCCGGCGGGTCGTGTCCGGCCCTGTCCGCCGCGTGCAGCCTGCGGCAGGGGCGGGGTGGGGGCAAGCCCGAAGTGCGTGGGCTTGCCCCCACCCGCGCCCTCTGCCACTGACCGGCTGCGCCGGGCAGGGCCGACCACGGCCCGCCTCCCTCGACGGAGGCCACCGCCCGGCACCGTCGAGAAGGAGCACACACCATGGCGAACCAGGGCGGCATCTGGACGGACGCCGGCGGTCACGAGCCCCGGCCCGCGGGTCCTCAGCCCGCGCCGCGGCCTGAGGAGCCGGGCCCCGAGGAGGAGTCCGGCTCGGGGGGCGACAGCTGATCCCTCGGCTGAGCCGAGTTACCGGCCCCGGTACCGCCGAGTGCGGCGGTACCGGGGCCTTCGGCGTGATGGAAGTTGGCTGTCCGCGGACAATCCGTCAGCGGCAGGCGGCACGCGCCGCGACCGGGCTGCTCCGACCGTCTGCTGTACGTTCACGCCCCGGCGATGCACCGCCCGGGTTCGCGCTCCTGCGTTTCGCGGGCTGTCGGCTCACCGTCCCGGTCCGCGTCGGGTGACGGCGGTTCGTTTCCGCCCGGCCGCCTCGGGCCACGTGTCCGAGGTCTGCGCCGCTCGTCGGAAGCCCGGTGCCGGCTGTGCCGCTTCCCGTTCCGCCGCTGCGCAGTGCGCCGGTTCTTCCCGGGCTCCGCGGCCGGCTCCGTCTGCCCTGGCCCACAGCTGGCACCTCGTTCGCCCTCCTCCTTCTCCCCGGCGCGTCGGTGCCTCCGGGGTCAGGGAGGAGATCCGTGGAGATCCCTGCCCGCCGCTTGCAGCCTGCCCCGGGGGCGGGGTGGCCGCAAACGGAAAGCGCGTTTGCCCCCACCCCGCCCCCGGGGCTGATCGGCTGCGCCGGGCAGGGCCCACCACGGACCCCCTCCCTCACGACGGAGGCACCGCCCGGCACTGTCGAGAAGGAGAGCGTCATGGCGAAGAAGAAGGCCACCCCCGCCGAGAAGGCCATTCGAAGGGCGGAGGTCATCGAGCGGCGCACCAACCGGCTGGGGAAGCAGGCGATCGAGGGGAAGCGGCCCCTCTTCGGCAAGGGCAAGGGCAAGGACAAGGACGAGTCCTGATCCCTCGCTGAGGCTCACCGGTTCCGGTGAGCAAGCCGGCCCCGGCGCCGCCGTCACGGCGGCGCCGGGGCCTTCGTCGTGTTCTGGTAGCCGGCAGGGTTTCCGGCTGTATTCAGAGCGGGTTCGGGGTCTGCTCCGGTACGGCGGCGGAGGGGGGGCCGGCCGCGGTTTCCGGACCCGTGCCCACCGGGCTCTCCGGCCGCGCGACCGTCGGGTTTCCGGCCGCCGGGGCGCCCGCGTCCGTAGCTGCGTATGCGGCCGCCCCGGCGCCCGTGACACCGGCCGCATCGGCCGCATCAACTGCACCGGACGCGCCGGTGACTGCGCTCCCGCCCGCGCCCTCAGCCGTGCTCGTGCCGACGCCGCCCTTCTCTTCCTGCCCCGCGCCCTGCTCCGTGTCCCGTTCCACCTGCTCGTTCCAGGTGTTGAGGTAGTCCCGCACCTCGGCTGTGGTCAGGCCGAGGGCGGCGGCGGCGTCGCGTCGGCCGCCGAAGGCGGCGACTGCTTCGGCGACTGCTCCGGCCACGTCGCGCTTGGCGTCTTCGAGCTTGGCTATGCGCTGGTCGAAGGTGGTGATCGAGGCGAGCTGGGCGGCCTGGCGCCGCTTGGCCTCCTCCAGTTCCCGCTTGTGCTGTTCCCGCAGTGCCTGGCGTCGTGCCTGGAGGCGTTCGTTGTGTCGTGACGTCATGCCTGCACATGCTTCACGCTCATGGCTCCCGTCACAAGGGACTTCTGATCTTCCGTGTGAGCCGCGGACAAGGAGAACAGCTGTGGCCGGTGCCGGGCTCGACTTCCGGACGGGCTGAGCCGGCGGCCGAGGGGACGAGGGGGCGAGGGGGCGAGGGGGCGGGGGGACGAGGGAGCGAGGGGACGAGGGGGCGGGGAGACGACGGCCGAGGTGCCGACGGCCTTTCAGCGTGCCCGGGCCGACCGTTTTCCCTCAATTCCCTAAATTCCCTCAAGCTACAGCGCCGCACTTGGCCCAGCGACTGCCGGGGGGTGCAAGGCCCCGATGCCCCGCCGAAAACGCCCCGGCACAGGAGCTTGACGGATGCCGAAGGCACCGGGGCTTGCTCCGCGGCGCCCCGGCACCTCCGGCACCCGTCCGGGCACCCCTGCCGGGACGTTCCCGGCGGGGCATCGGGACCCGTGTCTGTGGTCCCGAGCCTCCTATGAAGCTGGGAGGTGTCGTGGCCGTGTCTACTTGGAACGGCTTGGCCCTGAGGTGGTCGCTCACAAGGCATTTCAGCCCGCTGACGTGGGTGCTCGCCTCGACGTTCACCGGGGTCATGGGCACGTGGGTGCTGACCCTGACGATGCCCTGGTTCGTCTTCGTGACGACGGGCAGTACGAGTCACGCCGGAATGGTTGTCTTCGCGGAGCTGGCGCCCGCCGTTGTGGCGCGGTTCCTGGCCGGTCCGGTGCTGGACCGGGTGGGGCTGCGGCGGATGTCGGTGGTCACGTCCGTGGTCGAGACGATCTGCGTCACTGTGATCGCTGTGCTTGTCACCATGGACAGGCTGCCGTTTCCGCTGCTGCTCGCGCTGCTGGCGCTGATGGGTGCCGCGGGCGGTGCGGGCACTCTGGCGAAGAGCTTTCTGGCTCCGTCGGCGGCGCGCTACGTCGGTTTCCCCGAGGGCCGTGGTATCAGTCTGAGTTCGGCGATGATGACCGCTGGGCAGGTCTTCGGTCCTTCGCTCGGTGCGTTTCTGGCGCCGGAGCCGGTTGCCGGTCTGATCGTGGTGGCCGCGCTGTTCACCGCGAGCGCTCTGATCATCGGTCTGGCACTGCCGCACGGCATGGAGCCGGAGCACGTGCAGCTGGACCCGAGGGCGGAGAAGCTCGGCTACTGGCGGAGTCTCGGTGAAGGCATCAGGTACTTCCGCAAGGACGGGCTGCTCGTCCGGCTGTACGTGATGCTGGCCCTCATGGGCTTCCTCGTGGCGCCGATGAACGGTGTGTTCCTGCCGCTCTGGGCCCGGGAGACGGACGTCGGTCCGGGGACGATCGGAGCGCTCGTCAGCATGGCGGCGCTTGCGGGCTTCGTCGGGAGCCTCGTAGCCGTCCCGGTGATCGAGCGGGTTCGGCCCGTGGTGATTCTGGCGGCCGGGTATCTGCTGATCGTGCCTCAGTTGCTCGTGCTGGCGCTGGGCGCACCGACGTGGGTCGTCATGGCGGCCTGGATCGCGGCCGGGTTCGCCGGGGCGTTCCCGTATGCGGTGGTAGGGAAGATCACCTACCGCTGGCCTCCGGCGGAGCTCCGGAGCCGGACGTCGTCCCTGGGCGGTTCGATCTCCAAACTGGGGGCTGCCCTGGGTGGTCTCGCTGCCGGGTTCGTCGTGGATCGCTTCGGGCTGATGGTGCCGCTGATCGCGGGTGCGGTGCTGTACTTCCTGGTGACTCAGGGCACGGTGTTCCGGAAGGACATGCGGGGGCTCACCCCGAAGATCCGGGAGGACCGTCCGAAGGAGGTCGCGGAGGCACCCGTGATGGAGGAGCTCACCCGGTGAGTGTCCGGCCGGTGCCGCCTGCGGTGAGCATCGGCTGACTGATTGGTGTTCGGGCCTCGGCGGCATGCCGAGGCTCTTGTTCTGTGTGCGGTGCGCGCGGTGACCCCGCCTTCGGGGTCGTTCCGCGTGGCGCCGGGCGGGGCGCGTGCGGTGCGCCCGTGTCCGCGGCAGCGTCGTTCGGGCGCTGGGTTGGTTGTGCTGCCCCGGCGGCCGTGTCGGCCGCCGAAGCGGCGCCCGCTTCCAGCGTCGTCTCGCCCATGTCCCGCTGAAGCACGCCCAGCACCCAGCACCCAGCACCCAACGCTCAGCCCACACCTGCTTCATGCACCCAGCACTCGCCACAGAGGCCGGCCCGCTGACCATCTGTGTGACCGTCACAGACAAGGAAAACGCCATTGGTGCCGTTGGCTCAGCCCTTTCAGGGGCTGAGCCAACGGCACCAATGGCGTTTCAAAATTTAGTCACACCTCTTGCTATTCGACTCCGACTGCTGTGAACTGCTGTTATGAAGAGCCTGGTTGCCTTCCCGAAGCCGCCGCACGGTGCGCGCGCTGCAGGGATCGGGAGGCGCCGGTGATCACGCTGCATCCGATATCGGCGGGGTCCGGTATCGACTATCTGATGCGCACTGTCTCCGGTGACGACGTGAAGGCCGGCGACAGGCAGTTGAGCGACCAGTGGGCCGAGGGCGGGGACACTCCCGGTGAGTGGATCGGCGCCGAGGCAGCGGTTCTCGGGCTCTCGGGGACAGTCACCCAGGAGGACGCCGACGCGGTCTTCAAGGACGCTGTGGACCCGGTCAGTGGCAAGCGGATGGGCCGCGCGTGGCCGCGCTACACACCCGCCGACGAGCTGTTCGCGAAGTATCTGGCGGCGGAACCGAAGGCGAGTGAGGCGCGCCGCCAGCAGCTGCGGGCCAAGGCCGAGAAGGAGGGGAACCGCACGGCGCGGGCGGGCTGGGAGATGGTTCTCTCGCCCGTGAAGAGCTTCTCCCTGCTGTGGGCCACGGCCGACGACGAGCAGCGCGCGCGGCTGGAGGCGGTGGAGCGCGCGGCGTTCGAGAAGGTCTTCGCGCGCCTCGAGGAGGAGGTGTGCTGGACCCGGGTCGGACCGACTGCGGCGGCTCAGGTCCAGGTGCCCGGGCGGGGGTTCATCGGTGCGGTCTTCTCCCACCGCAGCTCCCGTGCCGGCGATCCGGATTTCCACCGGCACCTCGAGATCAGCTCGAAGATCCGTACCGAGGACGGGCGGTGGCTGGCGCTGGACGCACGCCCGCTGCACGCCCGGTTGGTGGAGTTCTCCGAGCTGTACACCGCTGAGGTGGAGCGGGGTATGGCGGCGGAGTTCGGGGTCCTCGCGGAGTCTCGGCAAAGCTCGCTGCGTCCCGCGCGCCGGCCGGTGCGGGAGTTCCTCGGGGTGAGTGAGGAGGCGGTGCGCAACGCCTCGCAGCGCCGCCGCAGCACCGAGACCGCGCTGGCTTCCCTGACGCGCGATTTCATGGCCCGGGAGGGGCGCGAGCCCACCCGGGCGGAGGAGTACAAGCTGGCTCAGGCCGCGACGCTGACCGCCCGTCCCGCCAAGGCGCCGACCACTGTGGACGAGGAGCGCGGCAGGTGGATCGCGCAGGCCCGGGAGATGGGTGTGGAGCACCCTGAGGCGCTGCTGCGGCACGCGGCGGAGGTCTCCGGCAGGCAGGCGCAGGCCACACCGGAGGCAGAAGTTCCGCTGACCGGGATACCTGCCAGAGCGCTGCGCGTCCTGGAGGGGCAGCGGGCCCAGTGGACCCGCTCCAACGCCGCCGCGGAGGTCTACCGGCAGCTCGTGGAGACCGGCTGGCATGTGCGGCTGGACGACGAGGCGTTCGCGCGGACGGTGGAGCGGGCCACCGACGCGCTGCTCGCTCCGGACCTGTGTGCGCGCCTGGACGCCCCGGACGCGGTGGCGCTTCCGGAGCGCTTCCGCCGGGCGGACGGCAGCTCCTTGTTCGAACCTGTCGCCACCGGTCGGCTCTACACCTCGCACGGCCTCCTGGCCGCCGAGCAGGACCTGGTGGAGGCCGCGACGCGGCCCGCTCCGGTGCGCGTGCTGACCTCCGAACAAGTCGACGCCGCCCTCGCCGCCGGTGACGAGGAGCGCGGTTTCCTGCCCAGTACGGAGCAGCGGCAGGTCGTACGGAACCTGCTGGGTTCGGACGTGCGAGTGGGCGCCGTCATCGGGCCGGCGGGCACCGGGAAGACCACCATCATGCGGCTGGTCCGGGAGGCCGCGGACGCGCACGGCCTGCCCGTGCTGGGCCTGGCCGGCGGGCAGGTGCAGGCCGACAATCTCGCGGAGGAAGCCGGCATCCGGGCGGAGAACATCGCCCGCTGGCGCTACATGAGCGAGGGGCACGGCGGGCCGCAGTGGTCCCTGCGACCGGGGCAGATCGTCATCGTCGACGAGGCGGGCCAGGCCTCCACACCGGACCTCCATGCGCTTGCCGGGCAGGTCGAAGCGGTCGGCGGGCGGCTGCTGCTGGTGGGTGATCCCCGGCAGCTGGGTTCTCCCGGTGTGGGGGGTGCGCTCGCCCTCATCGAGGCCGACGCGGGTGCGCAGTATCTGTCCGAGGTGCGCCGGTTCCGGGACGCCGACAAGACCATTCGCCGCTGGGAGGTCGAGGCTGCGGCGGCGCTCTCGCGCGGTGACGCGGACGCCTCTTACGACGCCTATGCGCAGCGCGGCCGCATCGCGCACGGCAGTGCCGACGCCATGCTCGACGCCGTCTACACCGCTTGGCGGCAGGATGTCGGCGACGGGCTGAACTCGGTCATGATCGCCTCCAGCAACGCGCTCGTTGCGCAGCTGAACGAGCGTGCGCGCAGTGAGCTCGCGGCCCGCGGCGAGGTCGATGTCAGCGCCGAGACCGCCTTGAGTGACGGCAACCGGGCGGGCGCCGGAGACCGGGTCGTCACCCGTGCCAACGACCGCCGACTGCGCACCCACGACGGCCGCCAGTGGGTGCGCAACGGCGACACCTGGACGGTGGACGCGGTCGAGGACAACGGCAGTCTGACCGCCGTGCACGACCGCACCGGGCGCCGCGTCACACTGCCCGCCTCCTACGTTTCCCAGGCGGTGGAGCTCGGTTACGCGGTCACCAAGGACCGCGCCCAGGGGCTGACGGTCGACACGGGGCACGCCCTGTGGGACAGCTCCATGGACCGCAACGGCGCCTACCCCTCGCTCACCCGGGGACGCTTGGCGAACTTCGTCTACCTGATCACCCACACGTCGCCGGACCCGGAGACCGGTGCGCCGGGTGACCGGTTGACGGAGCGCCAGATGTGGCAGTCCGTGCTGCGCCGCGACGGCACCCAGCAGTCGGCCACCATGACCGCCCGTCGCAGCCAGGAAGCCGCCCGTTCGGTGCGTACGCACACGGCCAGGCTGGCGTTCGTGCTCGACCAGATCGCCGACGACAGGGCCCGCCGTGCCGTCGCCGGCCTGCTGGGCGAGCGCGCCGCGCAGCAGCTGACATCGGCGCCCGCCTGGCCCGCGTTGCGCACCCAGCTGTTGCGGTTGGCCGAGGACGGATTCGACACCGACCGGCTGCTGGAGACGACGTGGCACCAGCGGGGTTTCCTCGACGCCGACGGCCATCCGGTGCGCGACATCGCCGCTGTCGTGCACGCCCGCAACGCCCGCGCCGTCGACCCGGACGAGGGGTCCCCGCACGCCTTCCAGCGTGCGCAGGACGCGCCTCGCCCGGCCACGGCGCCGCAGCTGCTCACGTCTGTTGCGGAGCCGAGCGGCGACCCGCTGGCAGCGCTCGGGCTGCTGCTGCCGGACGCCGCGCCGGGCGACGATCCGCAGACCCTGCAGGCCGCCGGGGACCTGGCCGCCGCCGCACGGGAGCGGGCTGCGCAGCTGGGCGAGGCCGCCCAGCTGGATGCCGAAGCGGGCCACGGATGGGCTGCCGTATACGGTCCCCGGCCGGCGGACGCGCAGGAGGCGCAGGCGTGGCGGGAGCGGCTCACCGCGGCTGCCGTCTACCGCGATCTGGCCGGTCACGACGGCCCCGCCGCCACCGGTCCCGCCCCCTCCTCCGAGGGCATGGACGCGGCTTTGCGCGGTGTGTGGCGCGCGGCGCAGCCTCTTGGCGACACCGCCCGCACGGTCGAGGAACTGGCTGCCCGGCCCCCGGCGTGGCTCGATGCGGTCGGCCCCCGCCCGGGCGCCGGCGAAGGGGCCGGGGAGCTGTGGGACCGGGCCGCGTGGGCGGCCTTCAGGTACCGCCAACTGTGGGAGTTCGGCAACGAGTCCGTCGCGCTGGGGCAGCGCCCGGCCGATCCGGTGGCCGCCGCCGACTACGACACCGCCGCTGCCGCGATCGCTGCCTTCCGGGCCGGTTCGGCTCCCTGGGCCCCGTCGCGGCAGCCGGGCGGGATGGACGAGGAAGCGCTGCGCCGGATCGACCAGCGTGGGCGTCGCAGTGCCGACCGGGTGCAGCGGGTGGAGGACGCCCTCGCTGTGCTCGACCGTGCGAAGGCCGCCCGTCACGCGGCCCGGCAGGCCGCCCTGGATGCCGCCAACCGCGCCCGGGCGCTGCGCGGCGCCGGCCCGCCCGAGCGTGCGCAGCGGGCCCGGGAGCTGGCCGAGCAGGCGGCCCGGGCGCAGGAGATGGCTGCCGCCCAGGAGCGGCTGATCGACGAGGCCCGCGAGACGCTGACCGAGCTCGCGCCCGGCTTCTTGGAGGACCGGGAGCGGGTGCGGCGTGGCTCGGACGCCCGGCGGGAACTTGCCCGCCGTACCGTGCGAGGCACCCCGGGACAGGAGCAGGCCGTCACCGGGCCCGAGGTGCCTGCCTGGCAGGAGAGGCCCCATGGCCGGCTCACCGACGCCCAGCTGCGAGAGGCGCACCGTCGGGCGCTGGAGGCCGCGAGGGCCGCCGACAGCAGCGCCGGTGAGCAGGAGTCGCGGGCTCAGCGGCTGAGTGCTGAAGCGGTTCCCGGCGGCCGGATCGAGCAGCGGATCTCCGCCCAGGCGGCCCGCGTCGAGGCCGTCGACCAGTGGCGGGAAGCCCAGCGGCAGGCCGAGGCCGCCCGTCGGCAGGCCGGGGAGAACGCCGCTCGCCGCCAGGAGTCGGCCGCCCGGCTGGCCGCGACTCACCGTATGGGTGTGCCCGCGGTGCGCGGAGCGGAACGGCGCGCGCTGGAAGAGCATCTGCACCGGCTGGAGGAGCAGGCCGCCCGGCTCGCCGAGGAGCTCGCCCGGGCCGAACGGCACCGCGACCAGGCCGCCGTCACCGCCGGGGAACCCACCCGACACGAGCAGCTCCTCAACGACTGGCAGGAGGCGGGAGGCGCCTTCCAGGCGGCGCTCGACCGGGCGCGGGCGAGTGCGGCCGAGGACGCGCAGGCCGCCGCCGCGGAGGCCCGGCGGATGCGTGAACGCTCCCGTCAGCTGCGCGAGCAGGCCGCCGGGCTGCGCCGCGAGGGAAGTGTGCGAGCCACCCTCCCCGACGGCCGGCGCGCTGCCGAACAGGCCGCCAGGGAGCAGCAGGCCCGGCAGCCGCAGCAGCGTCCCGCTCCCCCCGCGGCACCGCAGCAGCGTCCGGATTCCCCGCGCCGCGACGGGCCGCGCAGCACGCGGTGACCTTCGGCCCGGCGGCCTGGCGGGCATGTCACAGCGGTCTCCCGCGCGGCGGGCGCCCGTCGCTCAGCTGTCCGCAAACGGTGTGGAAGCGCCGTGTGCGCGGGTCCCAGGTCGCCGCGCTCCCCGGGGTGTGCAGCGCCGCGTCGGCGGCTGCCAGCACCGCCCGGCGCACCGGCTCGGCCAGCTCGAAGCCGTCCACGTGGTGGGCCCACTCGCAGGGCCTGCACACGATCTGGCGGCGGCCCGAGGAGGTGCGGCTGACCGAAGCGATGGCGATGTCCGGCGGTCCCGTCCGGGTGTCGCACATGTGGCAGAGCCACTGCCACCGGGGCACGGCGATCCACTGCGGCCCGCCTCCGGGGGACGGCCGGGCGAAGACGGTCTCCAGCGCACAGGCCAGCTCCTCCTCGCTCACCGCCGGCCCCTCGCGCACCGGCTCCTTCCCGCTCACCGTCGGCGCCGAGGACGCCTCGGGCACCGCCGGCCCGGAGGCTGTGGGCCGGGCGGGGGCAGGCGGGGCGGCGCGCTGCCCGCGAGCGGTCCGCCACGCGGTCCGCTCTCGTTCGACGGCCGGTGGCGGCGCTACGACGGTGACGCCCGCGCCGGTGAGCATATGGAGATCCAGCTCCCATACGCGGGCCGAGCGCTCCCGCCAGAGAGCGAACGCGGAGCGCACATGGCTCTCGGCCCCGGCCGCCGACATCCCGGTCACCGACCGCAGATGCGCCAGCGCGGCGGCACGCCTGCCGTTGAGCTCGGCGAGGCCGAAATGCGTGACCGTGTGGCAGTCGGTGCACAGGCACACCAGCCTCCGCAGCCGCTGCACCGCCCGCGCCTCGTCGTACTCCCAGCGCTCGTGCGCCTCCAGCCACCGCCGCCGCCCGCGGTCCTCGCCCCGCCCGCACACCTCGCACCGCTGCCCGGCCCTGCCGTTGACCATGCGCCGCAGCCGCTCCCAGTCGCGTGGCGCCACGCACGAGCGGACGTTGGTGAACCAGCACGACCGCGGCACCAGATCCACGAACAGTCCGGACCCGAACCCGCGGTCCTCCCCGGGCAGGAGCGGCGGGAGGTCCGGCAGCGCCACCCACCGGTCCAGGCCGGGGAGTCCGGCCCGTGGCGCGAACCAGCGCTTGGCGGCCGGGTCCCAGCGGGCTCCCAGCGCCTTGGCCTCGTCCTTCTCGGCGAAGGGCACATCCAGCCAGACGCGGGCCACCCCACCACTCCTCGACACTCGCTGCAGTCGGTCCTCGCCGGGTATCTGCCCACCGGCGGGCCGGACACCCCCTCCGAGCGCTCGCCGGCCGGCGGGACATGGCGCGCCCGGAGCGGGACCGCGCACCGCACCCGGGGCTGTGACGAAGTCGGGGCCCAACTGCCGCCGTTCAGCGCCCTGTTCGGCCACCCGGGCCGGGCGGAGATCACTAGGCTGAGGCTCGCCGGGAGCAACACCGGCTTTGCGCGGAGGAGCGGCGTGACTGCGATATCTGACTCACTACTCGATGAGATCCGGCCGGGTGCCTGGGACGAGCTGGCAGCGGGGTCCTTCGACACCCTGCTGGCAGCGATGGACCGGGCCCAGGAGGTCTGTGCCGCCCGCATGGAACACGCGGGCTCCCCGTTCGGCGCGGGGGAGGGGGAACGTGCGCGCTGGCTGGAGGTCAGCCGCCGTATCAGCGGATGGCGTACGGCGATCCGCCCTGACAACCACGAGGCCATCGAGGCGGCCCGCGCCTACTGCGCCCAGATCGTCGACGACTACGCCACCGTGCGCCCCCTGCACGAGGCCATGGCCGACGGCAGGGCTGTGCCCCTGACGCCGGAAGGGGCGGCGGTCTCGTTCGGCGGCCGCTGGTGGGTGGCCGGCCACGACCGCTACGTCCCGCTCGACCCGGATGACGCCGAGCAGGCCGCCCTGGTGAGCGTGTTGGAGCGTCACGCGGCCGAGCTGGACCGGCTGGCACAGGTGCAGACCGAGGCGGCAGAGGTCGCGCCGGTGCGGCCGGGCGACAGCGGAAACGGGGAGCGGTAATGGCAGGCGAAGACAACGGGCGGGCCGGAAACTTCATCGCCCTCGAGGACCAGACCCATGTGCTGGCACAGCTGTGGCGGAACCCGGAGAGGGTGCCAGAGGTCATGGGGGTCCTCACCCCCGACCACTTCACCGCCCCCGGCTACGAGGACTTCTTCCGGGCTTTGACGGAGACCCACTCCGGACCTGTCCCCGAAGACGGCCCGGCCAGAGACGCCTGGAGAGCGCAGCGCTGGCAGGAGGTGAGCGAAGACCTGCAAGGGGCCGACATAGGCAGATCCGACCTGGAGGATGTGGAAAACGTCCGCAACCTGCGCCCGCTCGAAACCTGCGTCCAGGGACTCGTCGCACAGGGCGAGGTGCGCTCGGCCGTCAGGGAGCACACCGCGCCCACCGGGCCGGGCCCGTCCCTGGAGAGGGCGGGGGACGCCGTCGACCGGGCGCTGCCGCCGCTGTCCTCCTACCCCCCGCCGCCCGCCGAACCGCCCGCCCAGCCGGTCGTGGTCGTCGTCGCCGGGGCCGAGGGCACCGGCACCGGCGCGCTCACCGCCGACATCACCAGACAGCTGACCCGCAGCGGCCCCGTCGTCGAACTCGGCGGCGGATACCCGCCTTCCCACCCCGCCTACGAGGCGGTCGAGGAGGTCGGGCTCAGGCCGGAGGCCCGGCACCTGGCGGCAGCCCAGTACGCCATCGACCAGCGGGCCAACACCGTCCTGCGCACGGACGCCCGCGATCCGCAGGCGCTGGCACAGGACATGATGCGCTTCCAGCAGGCCGGCTACCGGATCGAGTTCGCGGCGGTGACCACACCGGAGCCCCTGCGCCGGCTCAACGCCCTCGACGCACAGCTCAGCGACCGCCGCACCGCACGACTCCCCTTCACCCCGCCGCCGGACCGGCTGGCCGAGAGCGCCAACCGCGCCGCGGCGATGGGCGCGAAGGTGAAGGTCTTCCGGCCGGACGGCACGCCGGTGGACTCGCCCGGGCTCGCAGCCGGCAGGCAGACGCCGGGGCAGGTGATCGAGGTCGAGCGCGAGCGCGCCCTGACCGGCGAGATGTCGCTGCGGGCCGCGGCCAAGGCAGCCCGGATCGCCGCCAGGACCACCGACTGGGCCCACCAGGCAGCGGCCCGGCAGGCCGCCACCGAGGCCGGCCGGGCCGGCGGCCAGAACTGGGAGTGGGCCATCAACGCCGCCGTCGGCCTCCCCGACCAGCCGCAGGGGCCACGCTGGGGCGCGGGCCGCCGGGCCCGCGCCGCCGGGCCGCTGGCCGCCCGCACCGACGCCGAACTGGGAGACCTGCTGGAGGGCACCATGCACCGCTACCGCAACGCGGACCACAAGGCGCTCCAGGACCACGCCCGCGGCAAGGCGCTCCAGGACCAGGGCAAGCCGGGGGCGCAGGCCTTCTTCGACAGCTCTCAGGCCGCCAGGGAAACCGCCAACCACTACCGGGACACCGTGGTCGACGTCCTGGCCGAGGAGCGCCGCCGCTCCACCCTCTCTCCCCGCCAGCGCCAGGCCGAACTCCAGGCGGTCCAGCAGCGCATGGCGCGGGCCAGGCCGCCGGCGGAGGCCCCGCGTACCGCCATCGGGTTCGCGCAGCCCACGCGCCCCCGCATGGCCGCCCGCCGGTGAACCGGGTGCCGGATGCGGGCGCCGCCCGCATCCGGCACCCGCCGTCACGCCTTGGCCGACGCCCTGCGTGCCGGGGGCGGCGTCTGCGTCCGCACCGGCGCCTGCGCTCGGGCCTGCGCCTGCCGGGCGGACTGCTCGGTCACCGCGGCCCGGTTCTTCGCCGGGTCGTTCGGAAGGCGCGCCGCGGGAATCTTGGCCATCTGCGCGGCGTGGCTCATCGCGCCGTCCGCCACCGCCTTGAGCTTGGCCTTGTCCGCCGCCGAGAAGGAGCCATCGGCCTCGGCCTTCTCCCAGAGCGCCTGCGCGGCCCTGCCGAACGCCGCCGTCTTCTCGGCGGCCCTCCACCGGTCGTAGGTCCCCGTCCTTCTGTCCTTCTCCGTGGGAGGGTCCGGAAGGCTCCGCCAGGCGTCGCGCAGAGCCTTGACGTGCTTGTCCTGGCTGGTGAGCAGAGTCTGGCCCATTTCGCTCTTCTGCCAGGCGAGGAGTTGACCGGCCAGCCTCAGGGTTCCGTCCTGTGCCTCCTTGACGGAGCCGTAGGCGCGGGCGTTGGGGTCCACCCCTGCCGGCGCGGTGTTGGCGAGCCGCTTCATGTGGCGGAAGCCGGCGTCGATCACCGCGTCCAGAACAGCGATGTCCTTCGCGGAGTAACGGCCCAGCTTGCCCTTGCGGATCTCCTCCCTGACCTCGTGAGTGCGCCCCACGAGTTCACCGAACCGTATCGCCGCCTCCCGGGGGCCCTCTCGCAGGTCGTCGGAGGGCAGGTTCGCCCACGCCTTCCGCATGTGGATGAGCGCCGGAGTTTTCATCTTTCCAAGACGCCGGCCCAGCGAGGACCGGTCGGCCCACATCTTGAGCCCTTGGCGGATGTCGCGGGAGGCCTGGGAGGCCTGCTCCCGTCCCGCCTCGCCCAGGCCGTATCCGAGGTCGGGGCGGCGCATCCCGCGCATCTCCCGTTCCACCGCGGACGCCTCGGGGGCCGGCAGGTTCTTGCGGGACAGCTGCCCCAGCTCGGCGCTGCGCTCGGCCGCGGTGCGGCTCAGCTCCCGCAGCGCGGCGACGGCGCCCCGCGTCTCCCGGTGGCCCGCACGCTCCAGCTGGCCGGCGAGCTCACCGGCCAGGCGGGCGTAGGCGCGGGTGGATTCCTGCGCGATGTCCGTCCACAGCCGCTGCCAGTGCGCGTTCGGTACGACGTGCTTGCGCCAGACCCGCTCGCCGGTGACGGCCCAGACCGACCGCCGCATTCTGGCTGTGGCCTTGCGCGTGTCCTGCAGCTGCTCCCACAGCGGGTTACCGGTCGCGGCCAGGACCGCGGCGTGCCCGTCGAGGGCACGCAAGGCGGCCGTAACGGTGTTCCCGCTGGAGGCCCCCGTCCCTGTGGGGGCGGGGGGCGCGGGCACCGCATCGGCACGTAGCCATGTGTTCCGCAGTGTCTGGTACGTCGTGCGCAGTTCTTCGTTGTGCCGGCGCAGAGGGTGCGGGAGGCTGTTGAGGGCCAGCCGCAAGGTGTCGTTGCGCTCCGGGACGGCTGCCACTGTCTGCTCCGTCATTCACGTTCTCCTCGATGGGTGCGGTGACGGGCGGCTAGATGTCGGTGGCCTGCCGCAGCGCCTCCGCCTCAGCGGGATGCGCGGACTCGGCGGTGCCGAACTCGGACGCGGTCAGATAGTCCTCGAACTCCTCCTCGGCTTCCGGGCGCGGAGCCGGGCGCGGCGGCGCCTCGTGGTGGGTGCCGTTGGCGCAGCTGGCCACCTGCAGACGCGGCAGGAAACCGTGCAGGGTCGACAGCCACTCCGCCTCGGCCAGGTCCCGGCCGGGCGCCGGCTGGCAGTAGGTGCGCACCCAGCCCGCGTACAGCGCGGTCAGGTGCTCGCGCACCGGAGGGTGCCGGTACCAGCACTGGGGGATCTGGTTGTGCAGCTCGAACGTGGCGCGCAGCCACTCCACCCACTCGGCCAGCTCCCGCATCTTGGCGCGGCGCTCGGCCGGCGTCATGGCCGACCACACCCAGCCGTAGGCGGCGGACTCCTCCTCCAGCTCCGGCAGCTCCGGCCACAGCGAGCCCGGGTCCTCCAGGCCGCCCTCCATACCTTCCAGCGTGTACTCAGACATCAGCGGCCTCCATTGGGGTCGTGCCGATCGGTGGGTTCTTCTCCAGGCTGATCCCGGCCGGCCCGGGGGCGGCCAGGAGCTTTTTCAGGTCCTTGTCGCGGAACGTCAGCCGCATCCGCACCTTGACCGGCGGCAGATTGGTGTACTGCGCGATCGCGGTGAACTCCGGCAGCTGCTGCAGCGCGTGGACGGGGGCCAGGTCGGTCTCCACGACCGACACCTGCGTCGAGTGGTCCCCGCCGCGCCCCCGGGTGGTCGACTCCCGCCGCACCTCGGTGCGCCCGTACAGGCCGGAGAAGTACCGCAGGGTCTCCAGGTCGCCGCAGCCGGGCAGCAGCATCCGCATCCCCGAGGCCGACAGCACCGTGTTGGCCTTCTGCTGCCCGAGCCGGTCGCGCAGCTGGGACAGGTCGTGCCACACCGTCAGCAGGCTGATGCCCATGCCCCGCCCGGTGGTGAGGATGTTCGGCAGCCGGGGGTAGCGCAGCATGTTGCCCGCCTCGTCGACCATCACCCCCAGCGCCGGATCGAGCGGGACGCCCGTGCTGTTGTAGCGGGTCTCGGCGCCGTGGATGATCGAGGCGACCAGTGAGGTCAGCAGCGGGGCGAAGCGCTCCGCGTCGGCCTCGGAGGCGATCAGGCACACGGTGCCGTTGCGGTCCAGCAGCTCCTCGACGGTGAAGTCGGTCCCGGAGCTGGTCTCGCGCACCTCCTCGTCGGCGTAGACGCGCGCGAGGACGTTGAGGGTGAACTGGATGGAGCCGATGCCGTCCTCGTGCAGCCGCAGCCACGGCGAGGCGTAGTCGTCGGCGGTCTCCTGGTAGTCGTGGGCCAGCAGGACGGCCCGCACATGGTCGACCGCGTCCTTGCCCAGCGACAGCCAGCGGCGCATGTCGTTGACGCCGCCGCCGTTCAGCTTCGCCGCCAGCAGCACGCCCTTGAGGACGTTGCGTGCCTGGTCCACCCAGGGGGCCGCCCGCTTGTCGTCACCGGAAGCGGATGCCTCGGCCATCCACGCCGCCATCCGCTCGGCGGACTTGGCGTCCACGCAGTAGTCGACCGGCGACCAGCGGTGCGTCGCCCGGCCCGGAATACCGGCGGGGGCGATCACCCACACCGGCCCCAGCGCCCTGCGGCGGGCGTAGATGACGTCGAGATCGGCCGCCTTGGTGGTGGTGACGACCAGCGGACCCTGCCACTCGGCCGCGTTCGGCAGCACCAGCCCGGTCGTCTTGCTGCTGCCGGGCACGCCGAAGACGGTGGCGGAGATGTTCGGCTGCGTGGTCAGGATCTTCTTCGTCTGCACCCCCCGGCCCGCGCTCAGGCGGCCCGCCCGCTGCTGCGGAGCCTGCGGAGCCGCCAGCTTCCGCTCGGTCTTCGACCCGCCCCACTGGGCGCCGCCGGTGCGGCCACCGAACCGCACCGTGGCCGCGACCTTGACCGCCGCGACCACCAGCACCGCCATCAGCACCGCGAACAGCGCGTAGAACAGCCAGGCCGGCGGCGCCGGGCGGAACGCGGAACCGGGTCCGTGGACCAGGGCGTTCAGCACCGTGGTGGGAAGGCCCGAAGTGGTCTTGGGCCATCCCCGCCCGGACAGACCGCCGGCCAGCAGGCCCGCCAGCAGCGTCGCCACACCCACCATGGCGGCCAGGCCGGCCGCGTAGGCGGCCATGACGGTGCCGTCGGACACCCCGCCCGCGGCCCCCGACCCGCTGCGCTGGGACATCACATCACCATCCGCTCGTCCGTCTCGAAGAGCTTCTCCTCGATGTGGGAGAGCATCAGCTGCACCGCGTGGCCACTGCCGCGGCCCACCTTCCACAACGCGCGGCCCCGCTGACCCGCCCCCCAGGAGGCGATCAGATCGCACTCCGCGTCCGTGAGACCGATCGCCTCACGGGTCAGGTTGAGCGGGGCGGTGTCCTGGGCGAGCTGGATGCGCGTCTCGCAGCTGGCGATCAGATCCTTGGCGATGGCGACCGCCTCCGAGCCGGCGGAGCCCACCGCTTCGAAGTCGGAGAGCCGGTGCGTCGCCAGCACCTGCACGGTCCCGCTCGCCCGGCTCAGCCGCAGATCGGCGTCGATCTTGCGGACCATTGCCGCGCCGCCGCTGCGCATCTGACGCCACAACTCGTCGCGGACCACCAGCCACGGGCGGTTGCCGGGGCGGTCGATCGCGCTCTGCGCCCAGGAGGAGACGCAGGTGAGCACCATGGCGATGGTGTCGTCCCCGTACGACTCCAGCGCTGAGACGTCGACGGACTGGATGGGCGCGTCCCAGTCCAGACCGATCGAGGTCTCCTTGTCGAAGAGCCCCGCCAGATGACCTGTGATCATCCCGCCGAGGGCGGCGCGCAGCGAGGCCATCTGTTCCCGCGCGAGTTGGACGTCCTCGCCCCGCACCCGCATCTCGCGGGCCATCTGCGTGGTGGGGTCCTTGAGCTTCTCGTAGACCAGCGGAAGGGTCGGTATGCGCAGACGTTCCTGCCCGTACAGTTCGCCCGTCACCTCCCTCACGGCGACATCCAGGCACTCCTCTTCCTGAGGGGCCAGGTTCCGCCTCAGCTGGAGCTCCAGCAGCGCCTGCAGCAGGGTCAGGCGCCGCCGGTGGATCTCCTGGCGGCGCGCGGTGAACTCCTCGCGGTTCGCGCTTTTTTCCAGCTCGTAGCCGAGCGGGCCCGCATCCAGCGGATTGAGCCGGCCGGGCATGCCCGGCCCGAGCCGCACCGGCTCCACCCCCAGATGCCTGCACAGCGCCGCGTACTCGCCCTTGACGTCACCCGCGATCAGCGTGCGGTGCCCCAGCGCCATCATGCGGAAGGCCAGCGCCTTGATGTGCGCGCTCTTTCCCGAGCCCGGGATCCCGGTGATCATCACGTTGGGGTTGGTGCACAGCCCCTCGCGGACCCAGGCGGTCGGATGGGCGCTGAACGCCTGCTGGGTGAGGGTGTTCCAGCCGATGTACACCCCGATGGACGGGAGGGAGGCGCCGTGCAGGAACGGGTAGATCCCGCTGGCCCGCGCGGTGTCGGAACGGAAGACGTCCGCCTTGTTGTGTGAGGCGGCCCGCCCTGCGAAGGGCTGGTTCCACCCTTTGCGGGGGGCCACCCGCATCGCGGTGTCGGGGTCCTCCAGCAGCCGGGAGCGGCGCTGTTCGCGGGCGCTGGGCTGCTGCGGAAGGGCGGTGGCCGCCTCGCCGGAGCCGAACAGTTCCGCCAGCGCCGCGGACTTCAGCCGGCTGTCGTCGTCCGGGCGGCGGAAGAAGGGAAGCCGCATCAGATGCCCACCCGCCTGTCGGGAAGCCCCTGGGCCAGCGGCAGCGCGGAGGCCGCGAAAGCGTCGTCCTGCGCACCCCACACCCGCCGCAGCTCCAGCCCCGCGGCCGAGGCGTCCGCCTGCAGATCGGCGCATGCGATCTCCAGCTGCTCCAGGTCGGTGACCGTGACGGCGACCAGTGCGGTGAGGCGTACCACGCCATGGCCGGCCGCGCGGGCGATGTCCTGCGCCCGGGCGGTGATCGCCTCCCGCCTCTCGTCCTCGCTCTCGGACCGTCCGGTCTTGGCCCGCAGCCCGCGGGCGGCCTCCCGCTTGGTCTTCTCCCTCGCCAGTTCCTTACGGGCCTTGGCCGGGCCGATCGGCTCGTACACGAGCGAGAGCGAACGCCGTGCGTTGGAGCGGGGCTTGAGGAGCGGCTGGAGGAACGTCGCGTACACCTCGCCCTGCGGGAAGTTGCGCACCTGGTAGCTGACGGTCCACGCGCCGTCGTGCCGGTAGACGCCCCACTGGGCCTCGGCCGCCGCGGGCCCGGCCAGCGCGGGGTCGACGCCGGGGGCGGTTCCCCGCCAGCCGGGGTTGTTCGCGGCGGCGTTGTTGCGCTCGGCGAGCGCGACGTGCGCTTCGGGGTCGTAGGCGGTGCGGATGGCCTGGGCGACACCGCGCGGCGGGAGCCACTGGTCGACATGGAGGCCCGCGCTGGCCAGCGTGGGCTGCATGGCGTTGAGTTCCCGCACGAGGACGGCGGCGGCTCCCCGCTGCCCGCCCCCGGAGCCCTTGATGGCCAGGCGGGCGCGGGAGGTGGACAAGGTGACGGCCAGATACGTCTCGCGGATGGTGGCCGCCGGTCCGGCACCCGCCATGAGCTGGTCGAGGGCTTCGACCGCGACGGCGGGGGCGTCTTCGGAGATGTGCCGCTCCGTCCAGGCGCGCAGCGTGGCCCCGTCGTCCGGGAGGGAGCGCTGGTGCACGGCGATACGGGTGATCGCACCGTCCTCCTTGCACTGGCTGCGCAGCACCGCCGCCCACGCCTGCACCCGGGAGTTCTGCTTCTCCGTGTCCACCAGCGCCAGCCCCGGATGGGAGATGCGTGCCACGGCGGTGTAGGTGCCCTCGATGGGGTTGTGCATGAGCCCCAGGTGGCCGCCCAGGCCGTCGGGCGCCTCCAAAAGGTGCAGACGGGCGAGGGACCCGGGCAGATCCATGGGCTGTTGCCCGTCCTTGGTGCGGGGGGCGAACAAGCCGGAGAAGAACAGGTTTCTGCTGGTAGCCACGGCGATCTGGTGCCTTACTGCGAGGGTGATCCACTGGTCCGCCGTCAGCCCCAGCACCCGCCCGTAGGCGAGCAGCAGCAGCACGGCGGATACGGGCAGAGCGACGAAAGCAGCCGACAGCGACCGGGCGTACAGCGGGATCAGCGCGATGACCGAGGCGGCCGCCACCAAAGCGAACCCCGGACCGCTGAGGTTCCCGATGAACCCGCTGCGCTCGGACTGCCAGCCGCTGTAGGTGACAGGCTCGGCACTCGGCACGGGTCAGCTCCCTTCGGGGGGTTGCGCGGGAGGGGGCGGACCGGGCGAGATCGGCGGGGGCTCGGCCTCGGGGATGTCGGGCTGCACGGGCGGCGCCGGGGCGGGGGCCGACCCTCCGCCGGCTCCTCCGCTGCCGCCCCCGTCGCCGCCGTCTCCGCTGCCGCCCCCGTCGTCGCCGCCGCCTCCGCGCCGCGGGATCACGACATGGCGCCCGCCCTGGTGGGCGTGGTCGAGACCGGCGTGCGCGGCCATGTTGCCCGCCGCGCCCTCCAGCATGTCCTTGCCTGCCGCCGCCACCTGCAGGCCCATACCGACCGTCCCGCCGACCTTCGACATGAAGCTGCCGGACTTGCGGCCCATCATCGCCTTGGACCAGAAGCCCTGGCCCCCGCCGGAGCCGCCGGAGGACCCTCCGCCGTCCGCGCCGCCTGCGGCATTGTCGGCTTCCAGGGCTCGGGTGAATCCGCTGCCGCCGCCGACCATGCCCGCGCCGCCGAGCGCCGGGTTGTGGCCGCCGAACGCGCTCGACACCGACGAGCCGATGGTGCTCAGCATGCCGGAGGCCCCGCTCGACCCGGCTCCCGCGGTCGTGAACGTCATGAACTTGGCCAGCGCCGGCCAGGCGAAACAGGCCAGGATGAACACGATCAGCCCGACGAAGACATTGCGGATCCCCTTCGCGTTGCCCATCGCGGAGGCGCCGATGCTGAAGCACAGCACGATCACCGGCTTGGCGAGAATCAGCGAGATCAGCGCGTTGCGGGCCTTGGGCCACCATTCGCTTGTCGCGTCGCTCATCTGCCCGGCCAGCGCGATCGGCATCACAGTGACCAGGATCATGATGGCCGCCTGCCTCACCAGCATCTCCAGCCACAGCGCGCCGACGGCCACGATCGCCAGGATGCTGATGACGATCACGAATCCGGTGGCGGCGGGAGCGACACCGCTGCCGGTGATCAGCGCGGCCCCCGCGGTGGCTGCCCCGCTTCCACTGACCAGGCCGGCGAACATCGTGCCCAGCTGTTGCTTCATGGCCTCGGTGGCGGTCTTCGTGTCGGCCAGCTCGGCCCCGCTGACCGACTCACCGCCCTCACCGGTCAGGGTGTAGTTGATCATCGCGGTGCTGAACGTGTCCGACCAGTCCAGCGCCGTCTGCGTCGCGGTGACGTAGACGGCCAGGATCACGCCCCACTTGGCCAGACCGGTGATCGCCGTGACGAGCGGCGCGCCCTTCTGGGAGATCCCCAGCTTCGCGAACTGGATCAGCAGCAGGAACGTGGCCACCAGAATGGATATCCCGGTCATGATGCCCATCACCGGGCCGATCCCGGTATCCGCCAGTTTGATGGTGGAGATGCTGTTGAAAGCCCCGGCGAACTGTTCGATCAGCCATACGACGGAGGTCCCGAGCGCGCCCGCCGCCTTCTCCAAGGCGCCGCCGGCCCACTCCTTGATCTTGTCCCCCACCCAGTCCAGAGGCGTGTACGCGTCACCCGGCCACTTCCAGCCGGCTTCCTGACTGCACTGCTGGAAGGGCTTCTTGTCCTTCTTCACGCAGTTTGTGACATACTTCTTGATCTTCGGGAAGTTGGGGGCGTTCGTATCAGCCTTCTCCAGCCACCTCTCCAGCTGGGTTTCCTCGTACCTGCGTGCCTCCTTGGGATCGCTGGAGCCCTCACCGATGCAGACCGTGCCGGGAAGTTCGCAGTCGCGGGGAGGACGGCAGTTGATGTCCGTGTCATAGGCGCAGTACTCGCCGGTCTTCGTGTTGATGCCGACGGGCACCCCCCCTCGGGAGAGTTCCTCGGGGATGGGGTCCGGCGGCTTGGCCCCGGCGAAGGCCGGCTGGCTCACCGCCAGAAAGCCGAACACGACGGCGGCGAGCAGCACGCCGCACCGGGCGAGGAACCTAGCCACCGGCCACCTGCCGCCAGCCGTCCTGGAAGGCGTAAGGGCTGTGCGGGTCATAGGCGCGCGGCCCGGTCGCCCGGCGTACCCAGCGCCGCTGTTCCGTCACTTTCCAGTCGCCCTTCGTCCAGGTCACGATCAGGTTGTCCGTCTGGTCCCTGAGAGGGTTGTCGTCGGTGCTCTCCTCGGGGCTGGTGGCGTAGCGGTCGTAGACCATCCACACCTGGACGACATCTCCCTCGCGATCGAGGCTCCGCAGCAGCACGGCCTTGACGTCGGTCGTGACGGTCATCCCGTTCGGAGGACCTCCGGAGGGAGGCAGCCCCACCCCCTCGCGCACCTTGCGCACTGCAGAAACCCCGTTGCGCACGGCGGGATCCGAAGGGCTGGCGGCGATGGTCCGCAACTGCCGCTCGGCGGCCTGGTCGTCGATGAAGCTCAGGTCCTGCCAGTAGGAGACGGCCGCCGACCTGGCGCCCACCGCTGTGTGGGGGAAACCCGTACCGATGCCGTTCTTCGAGGACTCGGGCTTGATCACCCGCACCCGCGAGGCCGTGGCGGGGGTGTGCTTCTTCCCGCCCGGGGTCCGGGGACCCGAACTGGTCCGGTCCGGGGAGGGCTCGGTCCGGGGGGAGCGCGAGCCGCTCTCCTCCACGCTGCCGAAGGCCAGAACGCCGCCCATGGCCACGAGCGCCACCACGGCCGCACTCAAGGTGGCCAGGCGCAGCCGGGCACGCCGCACCTTTCTCCGGTGGTCCATGCCGTCTCAGCCCTGCGTCATGTTGTAGAAGGCCATCACCAGGCCCGAGGTCACCCCGATGCCCAAGCCGGAGATCAGGCTCCAGACGATCGCCTGCTTGCCCCGGGCCGCCAGCCCGCCGCGTTCGCTGTTGTGGCCGATCGCCACGCACGCCCAGCCGGACAGACCCCCCAGGACGGCCATCGCCAGACCGATGCCGGCCGTCCAGCCGAGGATCTTCCCCGTCGGCGTCTTGAGAGTGCTGGGCACGGTCGGGGTGTAGTCCGGGATCGGGCCGGCGGCCAGAGAGTTGAACGCTTCGAGCATGTGACTCATGCGGGCACCTTTTCGCAAGCGACGCGGACGTCGGAGGACAGCAGGGCGGGCGTACGGGCCGCCGGAAGCGGATGGCCCCACACCTGATGAGCGGAGGCGAGAACAGCCCTCGCGAGGTCGTATCCGGCCGCAAGGGTCTTCGGCCTGACGCGGTGTGAGTCACTCATCCCGTACGTGCGGATGTGCGGGTCGTGGGGAACGGTCACCACGGAGAAGACATGCGACCGGAGCATCGCCGCCGCGGCCCGCACCGGAGACGGCGGACGGCCCTCCCCGGTCGCGGTGAGGGCGATGACCATGCGCTGAAGGGGCAGCCCCTCGGCCACGGCCGCCTTCACGGCGACCTGGAGCGCTTGCACGCCCGGCCCGGTGGCGGCCGCGCACAGCACCGGAACGGCGAACGGGAGCGAGCACCAGGAGGCGGCCTGCCCGGCGCGCCCGGCGCAGCGGGCGGTGACGATGTCCTGGGCGACGGCATCACAGGTGTCGGCGACGACGGCCTGCCAGCCGCCGGCCGCCGCGAGCTGGTACCAGGCAGCCGGATCCGTGGGAAGGGAAAGCGGGGCGCTGCTCCACTCCTGATGGTCGGTCAGCGTGTGCCAGTCACGGCCCTCGGGCGCGGGGCACCTGGAGGCGGCGTCCCGTATGCGTTGCGGAGTGGTGGGCCGGTCCGGCGGTATGGACGCCAGCCCCGCCCCGGGCTCCGCGCACCAGTACGGCCACGGTGAGGCCAGTCGCGGAGTGGTGTCCAGGACAACGGAAGGACCGGCGCAGGAGAACGCAGCGGCCAGCAGACCCGCAATGGTGGACCGGCCGCTTCCACCCGCGGGCCCGAGTACGGGTATGAGAAGGCGAGCGTGCGCCGGGAGTTTCTCCAGCGCCAGCGATCTCTTGGACAACTTCCCCCCGGCTTTGCACTCGCACCTGACTAGAGGTCAACCCTGAGGCAACGTCAGTGACGGCGGCCCAGGCTTGTGTTCGCCACACTCTATGGTCGCGTCCGGGGACCGGATGGTTCCACAACTTTGCACCCTATGCACGGGCGAAAAAGGGGGATTTAAGTTGTCCAAGCGCCATTTGAAGTGTGCAAGAAGTGGCAGCTTTGTGACAAGCGACTTCTGATAGCTGCCCAAAACCGGTGTGAGAATGTGTGCCGATCGGACCGCGGTCCTGGCACCTTCCCGTCGGCGGGTGTGCACACCGCACCGGGGGTCCTCGCTCAACCGCTCAGGGGGGAACGGCCGTTTGAGCACCATGCGCATCCTGCAAACAGTCGGCAGCGTGGTGGCGCTCGTCTTCGCCATGGCGTTCGGGCTCGTGCTCTATCTGGTGCTCTTCCAGGACGACGACGGAGGAGGCGGCGGACAGCTGGCGGCAGGCTCCCTGAAGGTCGGCAAAGGCGGCGTGCCCGCCGCCTACGCCGGACTCATCCAGAAGGCCGCCGACGACTGCAAGGCCGGGCTCCCGGCGAGTGTCCTGGCCGCCCAGCTGCAACAGGAGTCAGGCTTCCAGGCCGATCCGGGAAAGAGCAGCGCGGGCGCCCTGGGCATAGCCCAGTTCATGCCCGGCACCTGGAAGACCGCCGGGGTGGACGGCAACAAGGACGGCAGAAAGGACCCCCTCGACCCCGAGGACGCGATACCCGCGCAGGGCAAGATGATGTGCAAACTGCTGGCCACGGCCAAGAAGCACCCCGAATACGACGGAAGCCCCATCGAACTGGCCCTCGCCGGCTACAACGCCGGCTGGGGCAGAGTGGAGGAGTACCGCGGAGTTCCCCCCAAGTCGTTCGCGAGGGGGGAGACCCACAACTACGTGAAGATCATCATGGGCAACGTGGCGGAGCTGACCGGACCCGACGGCGGCCTGTCCACCTCCGGATGGGCCCGCCCCGTGGAGGGCGGCCCACTGGGAACCCCGTACCACCAGCGCGGCGGCTCCTGGTCCAGCGGCATGCACACCGGCGTCGACTTCACCGTCCCGACGGGTACCCCCGTCAAGGCCGCCGGATCCGGCACCGTGCAAAAAGCCGGCCGGGGCGGTTCCTACGGCAACCAGGTCGTCATCAGGCATCTGGACGGCACATACAGCCAGTACGCCCACCTCTCCGAGATCTCCGTCTCCGCCGGCCGGCACGTCAAGGCAGGCCAGAAGATCGGACTCTCCGGCGCCACCGGCAACGTCACCGGCCCGCACCTGCACTTCGAGATCCGCACCGGACCGGAGTACGGCTCGGACATCAACCCCGTCCCCTTCCTGCGCCAGCGAGGAGTGAAGCTGTGACGGAAGAACCGCACATCGCCCCCTGGGGGATCGTCTCCGCGCAGTTCTGGGCCGACGACAAAACCGCCACCACAGCCGCCGGACAGCTGCCGGACCAGCAGCCGCAGGCCCACCCCGTGCTCACCACCACGAAGCCGGACCCGGGCGTGGCGGCGGAACAGCCTCCGCCGCCCCCGGAGGAATACCGGGAACGCGTCGCCGCCATCACCGCCACATTCGCCCCACCGCACGACCCCCAGCGCCTGGCATGGGCCGGCATCCAGGCCGAACGTCTGGACCAGGAGGCCACCGCGACCTACGGCCCCGCGCACACCCACACCATCAGCATCCGGGAACTACGCGGCTGGATCGCCCGACTGCAGGGCGACCCGGAAGCAGCCACCCGCTGGGACCTGCACGTCATCCAGCTCCAGGCAACGGCGTGGGGCATGCGCCACGAGATCACCCGAGCCAGCGCCCAGCGTGCCGTGCGGCACTGGACCGAGATCACCGACCCCGCCGCCCGGCTCGCCCTCAGCAAGCAGCTGCTGGGCATGCTCATCGCCGTCACCGGCGAGAACAGCGCACTCAGCCGGCACGTGCGAAAACTGGTACGCAGAACGCAGGCTGCCGCCGCCCGCTGAGCACACACCGCGCAGGCTCAGCGGAAGCCGTCGTAGGCCGATGCCCCCTGTGTCGTCGCGCCCCAGCCCCCTGTAATACCCTCCTGCCACACCCTCCACACCAGACACTCGTTCCTCAATCGGCACCGCTCACAAAGCAGTTGATCCAGTTGGAGCGCGGAGGCCGGCAGGCAGCAGACAGCGGGCAAACGCAATAAGAACCCAGCAAGGGACCCGCGTCAGCCCAGCACACTCCCATGAAGCCACAAGCCTCCGCCCCCACTCTGAACCACGCACACCAGCAGGAGGATCGGCGATGACGTCTTTTCGGCACCTGTCCCGGGCAGACCTTGACCAGCTCACACGTGCCGAACTGTCCTCACGGGTCGCCCAGGAAAGCTCCCACTGGAAACGACTGACTGCCAAACAGATGGACGAACAGGCTGTAGCGGCCTACCTCGAATTCGTGGGCATCACAGCCGCGGTCCACAACCCCCAGGGCCTGGCCACCCACCTCAGCAACCTCATCGACGGACGCGACGACAACTACCTGGACGAAACGCCAGGCGTAACCGGCCAGGACCTGTGATGACGAACGAGGAAACACACACCGGGTACTGGGACAAGCCGGCAACCACACACCGGCTGCCCGCCGAACCGTGGCCTTTCACACCAAGGACGGACGAGGCGGAGCTGGCGCTGGACTCCTTCAAAACAGAGTGGGACGCACTCGTCGCACAAGGACAGGCCCGGCGCGACGCACGCATGCAGCTCAACTCCACCCTCGCGGCGACCAGCGCAGCGATCAGCCCAGGAGGAGCAGACCGCCTCGCAGCAGTCCTCGCCGAACTGAGACTGCTGAGCCCGGACGAAGCCGCGACAGCGCCCAAGACCGAACCAGGCCGGCCTCCCGTGACGATGCCGGAAGACAACAGCGGCCGCCCACCCACACGTGGCGGGGTCCGGCTGTTCGTCCCCGGAGCGCGACTGGTCCCCACCAATGCCGTCACCGCAGCGGCGGAAGCAGTCGAGCACACAGCCGCAGCCCGAGGAATCGCATGCATATCCGGAGAGCGAGGAGTGGGCAAAACAGTGGCGATCCACCAGGCACTGCAACTGCTGCCCACCCGCATCCCGGTCTGGCAGGCCGTCATCGGAGTCAAACCGAGCCTCCCACAACTACGCGCATGCCTACTGGAAGCCCTCGGACTACCAGCGGCAACCCTGACCCGCCGGCCCCGGGCAGCCGACCACGCCCTGAAACAGGTACTACGGCAACCAGGCGTACTGTTCCTCGACGACGCACAACGACTGCCTCCCCCCTTGCTGGACTACCTGCGCCTGCTGTGGGACGAACCCGGCACAGCCGCAGCACTCGTACTGTGCGGAGCCGGTGCCGAACGGGGGATCACACGAGTACCAGCGCTACGGGCCAGAGTATTGACCTGGCACAAAGTCGCCCGCGTCGAACCGGACCACCTCACCGAGACCCTGGCCACCTTCCACGACGTATGGGAAGGCGCGAGCCCGGCAGACGTCAAACGAGCCGACGCCGCAGTAGCACGAGGCAACTTCCGCACCTGGGCGAAAATCACCTCTCACCTCTACGCCCTCGCCAAACGCAGCCGACACACCAGAGCGGACAGCTCCCTGATCAAACAGGCATGCGCCCGACTGGCCCCCACCCCATAACAGCCAACGACACACGAACGAGAACCATGAGCGCAACGCCGACAAGACCGTAAAGCCCACTCTGCCCGGCCCCCCACTCCGCGCCACACCGCGCCCCTCGAACGGACCGCTGGCCAAGGGTCGCCGACAACGACCCCGGCCGCCCGACTACTTCAATACGACACGCTTCCCCGGCCTGGCACCGTGCGAAGTCCATCCCGGGTCGCGCCCTGGGCCCCGCCCTGAGCCGCGCCCCGGGTCGCATCAGCCCCCGGGCCCCGCGAATGCTCGGGCCTGTCTGGTTGCGCGGCTGGTTGCGGGTTGCCCCGCCGCCGGGCCGTATCACCGCAGGCCGCGCCGGGTGGGCAATGCATCTGGCCGTGCTGAAACCTCCCCCTGGAATGGGGGTTGATGAACTGTCTGCGGCCGGGGCCAAGAGCCCGTAGTTCGCTGGGAGTTGGGGTCGCGGCTCGTGTCCTGCTCTGGCGGCTCATTGCCTGGATTGGCTTTTGTGCGTGGCGTGTACTGCGGGCAGGGCCGGGGCAGGGGGTTGGGCAAGGGGGC
>NZ_JAGPXJ010000044.1:0-59808 GCF_018070605.1 Streptomyces sp. B15 | reverse complement strand
ATGGGGGAGCGGCCGGCGAGCTGTTCCCCGTCGAGCAGGCCGACGCGCTGGCCGCCCGCGCCGTGGGCCTGCTCGCCGACCCGGCGCGCCGCGCCGACCTGCGCAAGCGCGGCACCCGGCATGTGCGCAGGTTCGACTGGTCCACCGTCGGCGCCGACATCCTCGCCGTGTACGAGACGGTCGCGGACGGCGCCGCCTCCGTCGCCCCGGACGAGCGCACCGGGCTCCGCGCCCGGTTCGGCCTCGCCCGGGACTGAGCCCTAGGACCGATAGCCACGATGCCGACCCTCACCACCGTCATCTGGATCGTTGTTGCGCTGCTGCTCGTCGGCGTCTATCTGAGCTGGACAGCGGGGCGCCTGGACCGGCTGCACGCGCGGATCGACGCGGCCAAGGCGGCGCTGGACGCCACGTTGCTGCGCCGCGCCTCCATCGCCCAGGAGCTGGCCACGGCCGGCGTCCTGGACCCTGCCGCCTCGATGGTGCTCTACCAGGCCGCGCACGGCGCCCGGCAGGCGGAGGAGGACCAGCGCGAGGTGGCCGAGAGCGAGCTGAGCCAGGCGCTGCGGGCCGTCTTCGCCGAGAGCGCCCAGCTGGAGGTCGTACGGGCGGCCCCCGGCGGGCACGAGACCGCCGCCGAGCTGGGCGCGGCGGTACGCAGGGTGCCGATGGCGCGGCGCTTCCACAACGACGCCGTACGTGCGGCACGGGCGCTGCGGCGGCACCGCACGGTCCGCTGGTTCCGGCTGGCCGGGCACGCCGCCTCGCCGCTGGCGTTCGAGATGGACGACGAGCCACCGCCGGTGCTGGCCGACCGGGGGCACCCCGCCGAGGACTGACGGCGCGGGCCACCTGTGCGGGCAACCGGTGTCCCGGCCGAAGTGGCCGGAGCCGTGCAGGCCACAGCCGGGTGATTGGCCCTTTTCGCGGGTGGACTCGTGCGCGCAGGATTGGCCGAGGGCTTGAGAGGTCCCGTCGAACATCACTCTTCAGCGAGGTCGAACGTGTCAACTCCGTCCACCGCCCCCGACTCCACCCAGGCGTCCGCCGCGCAGCAGCGCCCCGAGACCGGTACGGCCCGCGTCAAGCGGGGTATGGCCGAGCAGCTCAAGGGCGGCGTGATCATGGATGTCGTCACGCCGGAGCAGGCGAAGATCGCCGAGGACTCGGGTGCCGTCGCCGTCATGGCGCTGGAGCGTGTGCCCGCCGACATCCGCAAGGACGGAGGCGTGGCCCGGATGTCGGACCCCGACATGATCGAGGGCATCATCGAGGCCGTCTCGATCCCGGTGATGGCCAAGTCCCGTATCGGCCACATCGTGGAGGCTCAGGTCCTCCAGGCGCTCGGTGTCGACTACATCGACGAGTCGGAGGTCCTCACCCCGGCCGACGAGGTCAACCACAGCGACAAGTTCGCCTTCACCACGCCCTTCGTGTGCGGCGCCACCAACCTGGGCGAGGCCCTGCGCCGGATCGCCGAGGGCGCGGCCATGATCCGTTCCAAGGGCGAGGCCGGCACCGGCAACGTGGTCGAGGCCGTCCGGCACATGCGCCAGATCAAGAACGAGATCGGCAAGCTGACCGTCCTGGACAACAACGAGCTCTACGCGGCGGCCAAGGAACTGCGCGCGCCGTACGAGCTGGTCAAGGAGGTCGCGGTGGCGGGCAAGCTGCCGGTCGTCCTCTTCTCGGCGGGCGGTGTGGCCACCCCGGCGGACGCGGCGCTGATGCGCCAGCTCGGTGCGGAGGGCGTCTTCGTCGGCTCCGGCATCTTCAAGTCGGGCGACCCGGCCAAGCGCGCCGCGGCCATCGTGAAGGCCACCACCTTCTACGACGACCCCAAGATCATCGCCGATGCCTCCCGCGGTCTGGGTGAGGCGATGGTCGGCATCAACTGCGACACCCTCCCGGAGACGGAGCGCTACGCCAGCCGCGGCTGGTGATCGCCGCGTGCCCGGTGGCGGGCGGCACCGCCCGTCACCGGCACCGTTCTCCCGCGCAGGCGCCCAGCGATCAAGAAGGACCGGTAAGTGACAGTGTCCGCACCGACGATCGGTGTGCTCGCCCTCCAGGGCGACGTCCGTGAACATCTGGCCGCCCTGGAGGCGGCGGGGGCGAAGGCCGTACAGGTGCGCCGCCTCGAAGAGCTCGACGCGGTCGACGGCCTGGTCATACCAGGGGGCGAGTCGACCACGATCAGCAAACTCGCCATCACCTTCGGCCTCATGGACCGGCTCCGGGAGCGGGTCTCGGCGGGGATGCCCGCGTACGGCTCGTGCGCCGGGATGATCCTGCTCGCCGACAAGATCCTCGATCCGCGCTCCGGGCAGGAGACCATCGGCGGCATCGACATGATCGTCCGCCGCAACGCGTTCGGCCGCCAGAACGAGTCGTTCGAGGCGACCGTGGAGATGCCGGCGGTCCCCGGCGGACCGGTCGAAGGCGTCTTCATCCGCGCCCCCTGGGTCGAGTCGACGGGCGCGGCGGCCGAGACGCTGGCCTCCTACGACGGTCATCCGGTGGCCGTCCGCCAGCGGCACCTGCTGGCCACCGCCTTCCATCCGGAGCTGACCGGCGACCAGCGGGTGCACGCGCTGTTCACGCAGATGGTGCGGTCAGCACACTGAGTCGCTGACGGTAGGATCTGCGCGTCGGGAGAAGTCGGGACTGTGAAGGAGCGAGGCTGTGTCCGGCCACTCTAAGTGGGCAACCACCAAGCACAAGAAGGCCGTGATCGATGCCAAGCGCGGCAAGCTCTTCGCGAAGCTGATCAAGAACATCGAGGTCGCGGCCCGGATGGGCGGTGCCGACCCGGAGGGCAACCCGACCCTCTACGACGCCATTCAGAAGGCGAAGAAGCAGTCGGTTCCCAACAAGAACATCGACAGCGCGGTCAAGCGCGGCGCGGGCCTGGAGGCCGGGGGCGCCGACTACGAGACGATCATGTACGAGGGGTACGGCCCCAACGGCGTCGCCGTGCTGGTCGAGTGCCTCACCGACAACCGCAACCGCGCCGCCTCGGACGTGCGGGTCGCCATGACCCGCAACGGCGGCTCCATGGCCGACCCCGGCTCGGTCTCCTACCTGTTCAACCGCAAGGGCGTCGTCATCGTCCCCAAGAACGGCCGGACCGAGGACGACGTCCTCGCCGCCGTGCTGGAGGCGGGCGTCGAGGAGGTCAACGACCTCGGTGAGAACTTCGAGGTGATCAGCGAGGCCACCGACCTGGTCGACGTGCGTACGGCGCTGGTCGAGGCCGGTATCGACTACGACTCGGCCGAGGCCAGCTTCGTCCCCAGCATGCAGGTGGAGCTGGACGAGGAGGGCGCGCGCAAGATCTTCAAGCTGATCGACGCGCTCGACGACAGCGACGACGTGCAGAACGTCTTCGCCAACTTCGACGTGTCGGACGAAGTGATGGCCAAGGTCGACGCATAGGCCCTCCCCCCTGCGACGGTGAGCGGGTGGCCCTGCCCGTCGGCTGCGGGCCGCGGGTCGTCGGTGGCCGGCCGTCGCGCTGTTCCCCGCGCCCGCAACGGGGCACGGCCCCGTTGCGGGGTGCCCGGTTCTGTCAGAGGTTCCCGATAACCTGCGGGAACACAGGCACGGTTGCACAGGGCACACCGGGAGAGGGGGATGGCATTGCGCGTGCTGGGGGTCGACCCGGGGCTGACCCGCTGTGGCATCGGCGTGGTCGACGGTGTCGCGGGGCGACGGCTGACCATGGCGGGCGTCGGGGTGATCCGCACGCCTGCCGAGGCGGAGATCCCCGAGCGGCTGGTGCTGATCGAGCGCGGACTGGAGGAGTGGCTGGATGAGCACCGCCCCGAAGCGGTCGCCGTGGAGCGGGTCTTCAGCCAGCACAACGTCCGCACCGTCATGGGCACCGCGCAGGCCAGTGCCGTGGCCATGCTGTGCGCGGCCCGGCGCGGACTGCCCGTGGCGCTGCACACCCCCAGCGAGGTGAAGGCAGCCGTCACCGGCTCGGGACGGGCCGAGAAGGCGCAGGTCGGCGCCATGGTGACGCGGCTGCTGGGGCTCGCGTCCCCGCCGAAGCCCGCCGACGCGGCCGACGCGCTCGCCCTCGCCGTCTGCCACATCTGGCGTGGCCCCGCGCGCAACCGGCTGCAACAGGCTGTCGCCGCCCGGCAGACCGCCCCCGCCTCAGGCAACCACCGTCCGCAGCCCCGCAGGAAAGGCACCGTTCGATGATCGCCTCCGTCTCGGGACCCGTCGCCGCGCTCGGCCCCGACTCCGCCGTGATCGAGGTCGGCGGAGTCGGTATGGCCGTCCAGTGCACGCCGGGCACGCTCGCCGGGCTGCGCATGGGCGAGCCGGCCAAGCTCGCCACCTCGCTGGTCGTACGGGAGGACTCGCTGACCCTCTACGGCTTCGCGGACGACGACGAGCGGCAGACCTTCGAACTGCTCCAGACCGCCAGCGGGGTGGGCCCGCGGCTGGCCCAGGCGATGCTCGCGGTGCACAGCCCCGACGCGCTGCGGCTCGCTGTCTCCAGCGGCGACGAGAAGGCGCTGACCGCTGTGCCGGGCATCGGGAAGAAGGGTGCGCAGAAGTTGCTGCTGGAGCTGAAGGACCGGCTCGGCAAGCCGCTGGGCACGGTGCCCGCCTCGCGCGCCGCCGCCCGGGCCGCCGCGGGCTGGCAGGAGCAACTGCACGCCGCGCTGGTCGGCTTGGGATACGCGGCCAAGGAGGCGGACGACGCCGTCACGGCAGTGGCACCGCAGGCGGAAGCCGTCGTCGCGGACGGCGGCGAGCCCCAGGTCGGTGTGCTGCTGAAGGCCGCCCTCCAGTCGCTGAACCGGGCACGGTGACACCATGAGCTTTGACGAACGGCTCGTCGACGCGGAGGTCGACAGCGACGAGCAGGCTGTCGAAGCCGCGCTGCGCCCCAAGCAGTTGGGGGAGTTCATCGGGCAGCCCAAGGTGCGCGAGCAGCTCGATCTGGTGCTGCGCGCCGCGCGGGCCCGCGGGGGCACCGCCGATCATGTGCTGCTGTCCGGCGCGCCCGGGCTGGGCAAGACGACACTGTCGATGATCATCGCGGCCGAGATGGGCGCGCCCATCCGCATCACCTCCGGCCCCGCCATCCAGCACGCGGGCGATCTCGCGGCGATCCTCTCCTCGCTCCAGGAGGGCGAGGTGCTCTTCCTGGACGAGATCCACCGGATGTCCCGTCCGGCCGAGGAGATGCTCTACATGGCCATGGAGGACTTCCGCGTCGATGTGATCGTCGGCAAGGGGCCGGGGGCGACGGCCATCCCGCTGGAGCTGCCGCCGTTCACGCTGGTCGGTGCCACCACCCGGGCCGGACTGCTGCCCCCGCCGCTGCGGGACCGCTTCGGCTTCACGGCCCACATGGAGTTCTACGAGCCGACGGAGCTGGAGCAGGTCGTACGCCGGTCCGCTCAGCTGCTGGAGGTGCGCACGGACCCGGAGGGCGCCGTGGAGATCGCCGGGCGGTCCCGGGGGACGCCGCGTATCGCCAACCGGCTGTTGCGCAGGGTGAGGGACTACGCACAGGTCAAGGCCGACGGTGTCATCACCCGCGAGGTGGCGGCGGCGGCGCTGGAGGTCTACGAGGTGGACGGGCGCGGTCTCGACCGGCTCGACCGTGCGGTCCTCGGCTCGCTGCTGAAGCTGTTCGGCGGCGGCCCGGTCGGGCTCTCCACGCTCGCCGTCGCGGTGGGGGAGGAGCGTGAGACAGTGGAGGAAGTGGCCGAGCCGTTCCTCGTGCGCGAGGGGCTGCTGGCCCGTACTCCTCGTGGTCGCGTGGCCACACCAGCCGCATGGGCTCATATGGGTCTCACCCCGCCCCAGCAGTCCTCGCGGTCGGCTTCCGGAGGGTCGGGGCAACAGGGCCTGTTCGGAGCGTGACGGCGCGGAGACTCGTCGAGTCAGGAACCTCGGTGCCATGCTTGACGTTGTTCCATCGGCGAAGGCTCGCTTAGACTCCGCCGACGCCCTCCCTTTGCGGAGGCTTGCCCACCCCGAATACCCAGGCCGCTGAGACGCGGCCATGCGAAGGAATATCTTCCGCCGTGGATCCTATTGCTCTGCTCCCGTTCATTGTGATCATCGGGGCCATGTTCCTGATGACTCGCTCCGCCAAGAAGAAGCAGCGTCAGGCCGCTGAGATGCGCGACCAGATGCAGCCTGGCACGGGCATCCGCACCATCGGGGGCATGTACGCCGTCGTCAAGGAGATCCGCGAGGACAGCGTCCTTGTGGAGATCGAGCCCGGCACGCACGCGCTCTTCGCCAAGAACGCCATCGGTGCCGTGCTCTCCGATGAGGAGTTCGACCGCATCACGAACGGCCCCGAGGGCGAAGAGTTCGATGTCGACACGGTGGTTCCCGACGATGCCTCCTCGCTGACCCAGGACGAGGACGCCCCCTCCGACGCGAAGCCCGACCTCCAGAAGAAGGACGCCGGCGACGACGCCGACGCCGCCGGGAAGCAGGACGGCGAGGAGCCCGCCGAGGCGTCCGACGACGAGCCGAAGACGGACTCGGCCAAGGCCGACACCGCCGAGGCCAAGGACGGCAAGCGGGACGGGGACGCCGACTCCAAGTAAGGTCAGCGCCGCCGGGCTGGGGGAGAAGACCGGGTCCGGCGGCGTAGCACGTCCACAGACCACTTCGCGCGCCGCTGTGCCGCGCCCGGCCGAACTCGCGGGGCGGCACGGGCGGTTGGACAGGGAGAGACGAGAAGGTGGCAGCACCGAAGAGGGGTCGCAGGGCCTCCGGCGCCAAGGGGAGGCCGTGGCGCGCCCTAGGGCTGATTCTGGTGATCACGGCTGGGCTGGTCGTGGGAATGTTCGCCTCGGGCCACACGACGCCCAGGCTGGGCATCGACCTGGCCGGTGGCACCAGCATCACGCTGGAGGCGAAGAACCAGCCGGGCAAGCCCAACGCGATCAACAAGACCAACATGAACACCGCCGTCGGCATCATCGAGCGGCGCGTCAACGGTCTTGGCGTGACGGAGGCCGAGGTTCAGACCCAGGGCGACCGGCACATCATCGTCAACATCCCCAAGGGCACCAACTCCAAGCAGGCGCGCGAGCAGGTGGGCACCACGGCGCAGCTTGCTTTCCGTCCGGTGCTGACGCTGGCGCAGGCCCAGCAGCCGCAGAAGCCGCAGCCCAAGCCCTCCAAGTCCGGCAGCTCCGACAAGCAGGACGGCAAGAGCGGCGAGGACGGCAAGAGCGGCGAGGACGAGAAGGCGTCGCCCTCCTCCTCGCCGTCGGCCTCCGCGTCGTCCAACGGCCAGGGCCGCGCCGTCACCGAGGGGCTGACCGCCAGGACGGACGAGAGCCCCACCCCCAAGCCCGGCGAGTCCGGTGGGAAGAAGAGCCCGCAGCCCACGGCGCCGCCGCAGCAGCCCCAGGCCCCCGGCGTCTCGGCCGCACTCACCAAGAAGCTGAACGCGCTCGACTGCAGCACCAAGGAAGCGCGGGCCAAGGCCAGCGAGAAGGCCGCGAGCACCAAGGGTTCCGAGCCGGTCGTCGCCTGTGACACCAAGGATCCGATCAAGTACGTGCTCGGCCCCGTCGCCGTGCAGGGCAAGAACGTCAGTGAGGCCAAGGCGGTCTTCGACCAGCAGCGCGGTCAGTGGATCGTCCAGATGTCGTTCAACGACAAGGGTTCCGACCAGTTCGGCGAGATCACCGGCAAGCTGTCGAAGAATCCGCAGCCGCAGAACCAGTTCGCCATCGTGCTCGACGGCCAGGTCCAGTCGGCGCCGACCGTCAACCAGCGACTGACCAGCAACGCGGAGATCTCCGGCAGCTTCACCCAGGAGTCCGCGGAGGAACTGGGCAACATCCTCTCCTACGGTGCGCTGCCGCTCTCCTTCGAGGAGTCGGACGTCACCACCGTCACCGCCGCGCTCGGCAGCGACCAGCTGGAGGCGGGTCTCATCGCGGGCGCCATCGGCCTCGCGCTGGTGATCGTCTATCTGGTGGCCTACTACCGCGGCCTTGCCCTGATCGCCATTCTCAGTCTGCTCGTCTCCGCGGTCATGACGTACACGATCATGACGCTGCTGGGCCCGGCGATGAGTTTCGCGCTCAACCTGCCGGCCGTCTGCGGTGCCATCGTCGCCATCGGTATCACGGCGGACTCGTTCATCGTCTACTTCGAACGTATAAGGGACGAGGTACGCGAGGGCCGTACGCTGCGGCCGGCGGTCGAGCGGGCCTGGCCTCGTGCCCGGCGCACCATCCTCGTCTCCGACTTCGTCTCCTTCCTCGCCGCCGCGGTGCTGTTCATCGTCTCGGTCGGCAAGGTGCAGGGCTTCGCGTTCACGCTGGGCCTGACCACCGCGCTGGACGTGGTCGTGGTCTTCTTCTTCACCAAGCCGGTCATGACGCTGCTCGCCCGCAGGAAGTTCTTCGCCGACGGACATCCCTGGTCCGGTCTCGATCCCAAGCGGCTCGGAGCCAGGCCACCCCTGCGGCGCGGTCGCCGCACCGTCAGCACCGACACGAAGGAGGCCTGAGGTGTCCCGTCTCGGCAGTCTCGGCGCCCGGCTGTACCGCGGTGAGGTCGGCTACGACTTCGTCGGACACCGCAAGTTCTGGTACGGCCTGTCGATCCTGATCACCATCACGGCCATCGTCGGTGTCGTCGTCCGCGGCCTCAACATGGGCATCGAGTTCGAGGGCGGCGCCGTCTTCACCACGCCCAAGACCTCCGCCTCCGTGGAGCAGACCACGCACTCGGCGGAGGAGATCTCCGGGCACACCGCCATCGTCCAGGAGCTGGGCGACGGCGGTATGCGCGTGCAGATCGCCAGCGTCGACACCGAGACCTCCACCCAGGTCAAGGAGAAGCTGGCCGAGGAACTGCACGTCAACCCGGAGAAGATCGACGCCCAGCTGGTCGGCCCCAGCTGGGGCGAGCAGATCGCCAACAAGGCGTGGCAGGGGCTCGGGATCTTCATGATCCTCGTGGTGATCTATCTCGCCATCGCCTTCGAGTGGCGCATGGCGCTCGCCGCGCTCATCGCGCTGATCCATGACATCACCATCACCGTCGGTGTCTACTCGCTCGTCGGCTTCGAGGTCACACCGGGCACGGTGATCGGTCTGCTGACGATTCTCGGCTACTCGCTCTACGACACGGTCGTCGTCTTCGACGGCCTGAGAGAGGGCAGCAAGAACGTCACCAAGCAGACCAGGTACACCTACAGCGAGGTCGCCAACCGCAGCATCAACAGCACGCTGGTGCGCTCGATCAACACCACCGTCGTGGCGCTGCTGCCGGTCGCGGGCCTGCTGTTCATCGGCGGCGGGATGCTCGGTGGCGGCATGCTCAACGACATCGCGCTCTCCCTGTTCGTCGGCCTCGCCGCCGGCGCCTACTCCTCGATCTTCATCGCCACGCCGCTGGTCGCCGACTTCAAGGAGCGCCAGCCCGAGATGAAGGCCCTCGCCAAGCGGGTGCACGCCAAGCGGCAGAAGGCGGCCGAGCGTGAGGTCCACGAGCCGGGCGACGACCAGGACGGCGAGCAGGCCGACCCGGACGACGAGGCCCCGGACGGTGACGGCGGTGTCCGCCCCACCGTCACCGTGGACAACGGCCGCGACGGTGGCCCCGCGGCAGCGGGCGCCGGAGTCGCGGGGCAGCGGCGCCAGCCGACCTCCCGTGGCCGAGGCCGCGGCAGGCCGTCCGGAAAGCGCAGGTGAGCCGGTGAGCACGAGCCAGTCCTCAGCGGTCCCGCTGGTCCCCGCCGATGTGCGGGAGCTGCTGACCAGCCGGATCCACGACGTGCCCGACTATCCGAAGCCCGGAGTGATGTTCAAGGACATCACCCCGCTGCTCGCCGACGCCAAGGCGTTCGCCGTCCTCACCGATGTGCTGGCCGACCTCGCCGAGCGGCACAGGGCGACGAAGATCGTCGGTCTGGAGGCGCGCGGCTTCATCCTCGGCGCCCCCGCCGCCGTGCGCGCGGGCGTCGGCTTCGTGCCCGTCCGCAAGTCCGGCAAGCTCCCGGGCGCCACGCTCTCCCAGGCGTACGACCTCGAATACGGCAGCGCCCAGATCGAGGTGCACTCCGCGGGGTTCACGGAGGGCGACCGGGTGCTGGTGATCGACGACGTACTGGCCACCGGCGGCACCGCCGAGGCCTCCGTCCAGCTCATCCGGCGCACCGGTGCCGAGGTCGCGGGCGTGGCCATACTGCTGGAGCTCGGCTTCCTGGAGGGACGCAAGCGGCTGGAGCGGGCCCTGGCGGGTGCGCCGCTCGACGTCCTCGTCACCGTCTGAGCCGACCACCCGCGGTCTGGTCCGACCACCGCACCGTCCCGCCCTGGGACACCGGCCGAGGGCACAAGGCGGCCACCCGATACGTTCTACAGGGCGTACCCCGGCACCGAAGGCCGGGGGAGGGTGGCCGCCTTCGTCGTCCCCCCGTCCCGTCCGGGCGGGCCCGTCCCCGTGCGGGTGGCTACCATGGCAGTCCGACCTGGGGTCCACCGAGGAGTGCTCTTGCCAGACGAGGCCCAGCAGCTCACCGCCGCGCAGCGCCAGGAAGCGGAGGCCGCGGGCGAGGCGGCCCAGCGCCGGCCCGGCGCCGCGGCCAACGGCGGGCTGCCCTCGAAGAGCGAGGGCAGCGGCCGGTCCCGCGCCGCCGACGCCTCCGGGAAGCAGACCGGAGCCCCGGGCCGCGGCGGCAGGGGCGGCGACCGCGGAAAGGGCGCCGAGAACGACGCTCGCGACCGTGTGGCGCCCGCCCGCGCCGTCTCCGGGGTATCGGGCCGCTCCGGGTCCTCCAACCGCGTACGCGCCCGTCTGGCGCGTCTGGGGGTGCAGCGGTCCAGCCCGTTCAACCCCGTCCTGGAGCCGCTGCTGCGGATAGTGCGCAGCAACGACCCCAAGATCGAGTCCTCCACGCTCCGCCAGATCGAGCGGGCCTACCAGGTCGCCGAGCGCTGGCACCGCGGTCAGAAGCGCAAGAGCGGCGACCCATACATCACCCACCCCCTCGCCGTCACCACGATCCTCGCCGAGCTCGGCATGGACCCGGCGACGCTGATGGCGGGCCTGCTGCACGACACCGTCGAGGACACCGAGTACGGGCTCGACACCCTGCGTCGCGACTTCGGCGACCAGGTGGCCCTCCTGGTGGACGGCGTCACCAAGCTGGACAAGGTCAAGTTCGGTGAGGCCGCGCAGGCCGAGACGGTGCGCAAGATGGTCGTCGCGATGGCCAAGGACCCCCGCGTCCTGGTGATCAAGCTCGCCGACCGGCTGCACAACATGCGCACGATGCGCTATCTCAAGCGGTCCAAGCAGGAGCAGAAGGCCCGCGAGACGCTGGAGATCTTCGCGCCGCTCGCCCACCGGCTGGGCATGAACACCATCAAGTGGGAGCTGGAGGACCTCGCCTTCGCGATCCTCTACCCCAAGATGTACGACGAGATCGTGCGGCTGGTGGCCGAGCGGGCCCCCAAGCGGGACGAGTACCTGGCCGTCGTCACCGACGAGGTCCAGGCAGATCTGCGCGCCGCCCGTATCAAGGCCACCGTCACCGGGCGGCCCAAGCACTACTACAGCGTCTACCAGAAGATGATCGTCCGCGGCCGGGACTTCGCGGAGATCTACGACCTGGTGGGCATCCGCGTCCTGGTGGACACCGTGCGCGACTGCTATGCCGCGCTGGGCACCGTCCACGCCCGCTGGAATCCGGTTCCCGGGCGGTTCAAGGACTACATCGCGATGCCCAAGTTCAACATGTACCAGTCGCTGCACACGACGGTCATCGGGCCCGGCGGCAAGCCCGTCGAACTGCAGATCCGCACCTTCGACATGCACCGCCGCGCCGAGTACGGCATCGCCGCGCACTGGAAGTACAAGCAGCAGGCCGTCGCCGGTACCTCCAAGGTGCGCACCGACGTGCCCAAAAGCGCGGGCAAGGGCGGTGCCAACGACGAAGCGATCAACGACATGTCGTGGCTGCGCCAGCTGCTCGACTGGCAGAAGGAGACCGAGGACCCCGGCGAGTTCCTGGAGTCGCTGCGCTTCGACCTCTCCCGCAACGAGACCTTCGTCTTCACCCCCAAGGGCGACGTCATAGCGCTCCCGGCGGGCGCCACCCCCGTCGACTTCGCCTACGCCGTCCACACCGAGGTCGGCCACCGCACCATCGGCGCCCGCGTCAACGGCCGGCTGGTGCCCCTGGAGTCGACCCTCGACAACGGCGACACCGTCGAGGTCTTCACCTCCAAGGCGTCCGGCGCCGGGCCCTCCCGGGACTGGCTCGGCTTCGTCAAGTCACCGCGCGCCCGCAACAAGATCCGCGCCTGGTTCACCAAGGAGCGCCGCGACGAGGCCATCGAGCAGGGCAAGGACGCCATAGCGCGGGCCATGCGCAAGCAGAACCTGCCCATCCAGCGCATCCTCACCGGCGACTCGCTGGTCACCCTCGCCCACGAGATGCGCTACCCCGACATCTCCGCGCTCTACGCGGCGATCGGCGAGGGCCATGTCTCGGCGCAGAACGTCTGCCAGAAGCTGGTGCAGGCGCTCGGCGGGGAGGACGAGGCCAAGGAGGACATCGCGGAGACGGCTCCGCCGATGCCCGCGCGCAGTTCGCGGCGCCGCTCCACGACCGACCCGGGTGTCGTCGTCAAGGGCGCGGGGTCGGACGTGTGGGTCAAGCTGGCCCGCTGCTGTACGCCAGTGCCGGGTGACCCCATCATCGGATTCGTCACCCGCGGCAACGGCGTTTCGGTGCACCGCGCCGACTGCGTCAACGTCGACTCCCTCGCCCGGGAGCCCGAGCGGATCCTGGACGTCGAGTGGGCGCCCACCCAGTCGTCCGTCTTCCTGGTCGCCATCCAGGTCGAGGCCCTGGACCGCTCCCGTCTCCTCTCGGATGTCACCCGCGTACTGTCCGACCAGCACGTCAACATCCTCTCGGCCGCCGTGCAGACCTCCCGCGACCGGGTCGCCGTCTCCCGCTTCACCTTCGAGATGGGCGACCCCAAGCACCTCGGCCACGTACTGAAGGCAGTACGTGGCGTGGAGGGGGTGTACGACGTCTACCGCGTCACCTCTGCACGGCGCCCGCAGTAGGGCTCCGGGGGTGCGGGGGCGGTGCCCCCACACCCCCGGCGGTCAGCCGCCGAACTCCTGGAGGCCCCTGAGCGCTTGGTCCAGGAGGGCCTGGCGGCCTTCCAGCTCGCGCTCCAGCTTGGCGACCTTGGCGGTGTTCCCCGCGGCGCGGGCCTGCTCGATCTGGGCCTTCAGCTTGTCGACCGCGTCCTGCAGCTGACCCGCCAGTCCCGTGGCGCGGGCCCGCGCCTCCGGGTTGGTGCGGCGCCACTCGGCTTCCTCTGCCTCCTGGATGGCCCGCTCGACGGCGTGCATCCGGCCCTCGATCTTCGGCCGCGCGTCGCGCGGCACATGGCCGATGGCGTCCCAGCGCTCGTTGAGGGAGCGGAAGGCGCTCCGTGCTGCCTTCAGATCGGTGACGGGTAGCAGCTTCTCCGCCTCGGCGGCCAGCTCCTCCTTCCGCGCCAGGTTCTCCCGCTGCTCGCTGTCGCGCTCGGCGAAGACCTCGCTGCGGGCCTGGAAGAAGATGTCCTGGGCACCGCGGAAGCGCGCCCACAGATCGTCCTCGTGCTCACGCTGCGCCCGGCCGGCGGCCTTCCAGTCCTGCATCAGCTCGCGGTACTTGGCCGCGGTGGGACCCCAGTCGCGCGAGCCGGAGAGCGCCTCGGCCTCGGCGACCAGCTTCTCCTTGCGCTGCCGCGCCTCCTCGCGCTGCGCGTCCAGCTGTGCGAAGTGCGCCTTGCGGCGCTTGGAGAACGCCGAGCGGGCGTGCGAGAAGCGGTGCCACAGCTCGTCGTCGCTCTTGCGATCCAGCCGCGGCAGGCCCTTCCAGATGTCCACCAGCGCCCGCAGCCGCTCCCCGGCCGCCCGCCACTGCTCGCTCCGGGCCAGCTCCTCCGCCTCGGCGACCAGTTCCTCCTTGGCGCGGCGCGCCTCCTCGGCCTGCTGCGCCTTGCGGGCCTTGCGCTCCTCACGGCGCTGCTCGACGGTCTCGGCGAGCTGGTCGAGCCGGGCCCGCAGCGCCTCCAGGTCGCCCACCGCGTTGTGCGCGTCGATCTGCTCGCGCAGATGGTCGATCGCGGCGGTGGCGTCCTTGGCGGACAGATCGGTCGTCTTCACCCGGCGCTCAAGCAGGTCGATCTCCACGACCAGACCGTCGTACTTGCGCTTGAAGTAGGCGAGGGCCTCGTCGGGCGAGCCCGCCTGCCACGACCCGGCGACCTTCTCGCCGTCGGCCGTACGCACGTACACAGTCCCCGCGTCGTCGACGCGGCCCCACGGGTCGCTGCTCACAGCGCCTCCTCCACAAGATGCCTGCGGGGGCTGTGGCCCCCCGGCATCGTCCACGTATCTCGTCACAGTCAACATAGGCGACCGGCGCCCGCGCTGTCCGCATCCGGCGAGCGGCGAATTGCCGGTCGGAAGCGGTTCGCCGAACCGTACCGCGCGGGCGGCGACGGCTGGTCGGTCAGGACTTACGGACCGTAGCCCTGTCGATCACCACGGTGGCGTTGGGCGGGCCGTCACCCTGCGGGGAGGCCACACCCGCCTTGGCGATCTTCTTGAGCACCTTCATACCCGAGTCGGAGACCTTGCCGAACGGTGTGTACTTGGGCGGGAGCTTACTGTCCTCGTAGACGAGGAAGAACTGGCTGCCGGCGGTGTCCGGGCCGCTGTTGGCCATCGCGACGGTACCCGCGGGGTACTCGGCGCCCTTGAGGTTCTCGTCGGACAGCTCGTAGCCGGGTCCGCCGCTGCCGGTGCCGGTCGGATCCCCGCACTGCAGCACGTGCAGCTGGGGCTGGTCGGTCATCCGGTGGCAGCGGGTGTGGTCGAAGAACTTCTGGCCCGCCAGGAAGTGGAAGGAGTTGACCGTGTGCGGCGCCTCGCCGGCGTCCATGTCGATGTCGATACCGCCGCAGGTGGTCTCCAGCCGCATCGTGTACGAGGCCGACTTGTCCACCTTCATGGGTGGTTCCTTCTTCCACTGCTTGCCGGTCGGCCTGCCCTTGGCGGGCTTCTCGCAGGGGTCCGGGGCCTTGCTGGTGGGAGGCGCGGAGGGCTGATCCGCCGCGGCGTCGTCCTTCTCGTCCCCGTTGAGCCCGCCGGAGGCGGCGTAGGCCCCGCCCATCGCCAGGACCATCACCAGTCCGAGGGCGATCGAGACGTTGCGTATGCGGGCTTTGCGACGGGCCGCCTCCCGTCGCTTGAGCTGCCGCTCGTACTTCTGACGGGCGAGCTGCTTTCTGCGCTGCTCACTGCTGACCACGGTCTCGTCTCCTTCGAGGCGTTAGGCGGGGCGTTGGGCGAGGCGTCTTCGAGGCGTCGTACCTGCGGACCTCACGTACCGTATACGCCACCTGCACGGATTCGCGCTGCCCGTTACGGGTTCGCCGCACGCGGACCCGCGCCGGTAGGCTGGCAGCTGCCTGACCGGCGACGGGCCTGCTCGGCCGCGTCGTCGCCCCTCCGCTGTCGGACGAATGAAGGACGATCGTGCTCGTTGCCGGGTTCCCCGCCGGGGCCTGGGGGACCAACTGTTATCTGGTCGCCCCGGCCGCAGGCGAGGAGTGCGTGATCATCGACCCGGGCCACCAGGCCGCGCAGGGTGTCGAGGAGGCTGTCGCCAAGCATCGGCTCAAGCCGGTGGCGGTGATCCTCACGCACGGTCACATCGACCATGTCGCCTCCGTCGTCCCGGTCTGCGGCTCGCACGACGTGCCCGCCTGGATCCACCCGGACGACCGCTACATGATGAGCGACCCGGAGAAGGCGCTGGGGATGACCATCGGGCAGCCGCTGATGGGCGAGCTGACGGTGGGCGAGCCGGACGACGTCGAGGAGCTGTCCGACGGCGCGGTGTTGACCCTGGCGGGGCTGGAGCTGACCGTCGCGCACGCGCCCGGCCATACCAAGGGGTCGGTGACCTTCCGGATGCCCGAGCAGGCGGATGTGCCGCCGGTGCTGTTCTCGGGTGATCTGTTGTTCCCCGGCTCCATCGGCCGCACCGATCTGCCCGGCGGCGACCCGGACGAGATCCTCCGGTCCCTGGCGCGTGTGTGCCTTCCGCTGGAGGACGAGACCGTGGTCCTGCCCGGACACATGCACCAGACGACCATCGGCCGCGAGCGCGCCACCAACCCCTTCCTGCGACAGGTGGCGGAGCACGGCCCGGGAGGCGGCGGCACCGACGCCGCAGCCGCCCCGCGACGAGGAATGTGACGAGAAGCCACGTGAGCACCTACAAGGCCCCCAAGGGCACCTACGACCTGCTGCCGCCCGACTCCGCGAAGTACCTCGCCGTGCGCGACGCCATCTCCGCACCGCTGCGCAGGTCCGGTTACGGCTATGTGGAAACCCCCGGGTTCGAGAGCGTCGAGCTGTTCGCACGCGGTGTCGGTGAGTCCACCGACATCGTGACCAAGGAGATGTACACCCTCACCACCAAGGGCGGCGACGAGCTGGCCCTGCGCCCCGAGGGCACCGCCTCGGTGCTGCGCGCCGCGCTGGAGGCCAACCTGCACAAGGCGGGCAACCTCCCGGTGAAGCTGTGGTATTCGGGTTCGTACTACCGCTACGAGCGCCCCCAGAAGGGCCGGTACCGGCACTTCTCCCAGGTGGGCGCCGAGGCGCTGGGCACCGAGGACCCGACGCTGGACGCCGAGCTGATCATCCTGGCGTACGACGCGTACCGCTCGCTGGGGCTCAGCGGCTTCCGGCTGCTGCTCAACTCCCTGGGCGACCGCACCTGCCGGCCGGTCTACCGGGCCGCGCTGCAGGACTTCCTGCGCGGCCTCGAACTGGACGAGGACACCCGGGCCCGCATCGAGATCAACCCGCTGCGCGTGCTGGACGACAAGCGGGAGAGCGTGCGTCGCCAGTTGGCCGAAGCCCCGATGATGCGCGACCACCTGTGCGAGGAGTGCAAGGCCTTCCACGAGGAGGTGCGGGCGCTGCTGACCGAGGCGGGCGTGCCCTTCGAGGACGACCCCCGACTGGTGCGCGGTCTCGACTACTACACGCGTACCACTTTCGAGTTCGTCCACGACGGCCTCGGCTCGCAGTCGGCCATCGGCGGCGGCGGCCGGTACGACGGCCTCTCCGAGATGATCGGCGGGCCCGCCCTGCCGTCCGTCGGCTGGGCACTGGGTGTGGATCGCACGGTGCTGGCGCTGGAGGCCGAAGGGGTCGAGCTCGAACTGGCACCGGCGACCGAGCTGTTCGCCGTCCCCATCGGCGACGAGGCGCGCCGACGGCTGTTCGGCCTGGTCACCGAGTTGCGCCGGGAGGGCGTCGCCGCGGACCTGGCGTACGGCGGCAAGGGCATGAAGAACGCCATGAAGTCGGCCAACCGCTCCGGAGCCCGGTTCGCGCTGCTGCTGGGAGAGCGTGACCTCGCCGAGGGCGTGGCCCAGCTCAAGGACCTCACCAGCGGCGAGCAGACGGCGTTGCCACTCGATCGGGTGGTGGCCGAAGTGCGGGCCAACCTGCGGTGAGCGCAGGGCCGGTTGGGGCAGAATGTGCCCGGTACCGGCCATGGACCAGATGACGGGACGAAAAGGCTATGACGACGACGGCACCCCTCGACGAGGCGCACGTGGGCGCGGACGCACCGAAGGGGGGTGCCGTGGGCGCGAGCCGGGCCTTCGCCTGGATGCTCATCGTCACCGGCGCCGCCGGACTCCTCGCGTCCTGGGTCATCACGCTGGACAAGTTCAAGCTGCTCGAGGACAAGAACTTCAAGCCGGCGTGCAGCATCAACCCGGTCGTCTCCTGCGGCAACATCATGGAGAGCGACCAGTCTTCGGCCTTCGGCGCCCCCAACCCCATGATCGGGCTGGTGGCCTACGGCGTGGTCATCTGTGTCGGTGTCACCCTGCTCACCCGCACCGGCTTCCCGCGCTGGTACTGGCTCGCCTTCAACGCGGGCTGCCTGTTCGGCGTCGGCTTCGTGACCTGGCTGCAGTACCAGTCGCTCTACACCATCGGGAACCTGTGCCTGTGGTGCTGCCTGGCCTGGGTCGCGACGATCATCATGTTCTGGTACGTGACCGCCCACAACGTCCGCAACGGCTTCCTGCCGGCCCCGGCGGCGGTGCGCGGCTTCGCCGACGAGTTCCCCTGGGTGCTCCCGGTGCTGCACATCGGAGTGATCGGCATTCTGGTCCTCACCCGCTGGTGGGACTTCTGGACCAGCTGAGCCCCCGGCCCTCGGGCGGCCCGGCGGGCGGCACGACTGTCAGCGGGCTGACTTAGGGTTTCGGGTGTGGAGCCCGATCTTTTCACCGCAGCAGCAGAGGACCGTCAGGCCAAGGACCCGTCCGCCAGCCCTCTCGCCGTCCGGATGCGCCCGCGCACCCTGGACGAGGTCGTGGGGCAGCAGCATCTGCTGCGCCCCGGCTCCCCGCTGCGCCGACTGGTGGGGGAGGGCGGCGGCGGCCCTGCCGGAACGTCCTCCGTGATGCTGTGGGGGCCGCCCGGCACCGGAAAGACGACTCTCGCGTACGTCGTCAGCCAGGCCACCGACAAGCGGTTCGTGGAACTGTCGGCGATCACCGCCGGGGTCAAGGAGGTGCGCAGCGTCATCGACGGCGCCCGCCGCGCCTCGGGTGCGTACGGCAAGGACACCGTCCTCTTCCTCGACGAGATCCACCGCTTCAGCAAGGCCCAGCAGGACTCGCTGCTGCCCGCCGTGGAGAACCGCTGGGTCACGCTGATCGCGGCCACCACCGAGAACCCGTATTTCTCGGTGATCTCCCCCTTGCTCTCCCGCTCCCTGCTGCTGACGCTGGAGCCGCTGACCGACGACGACATCCGCGGCCTGCTGCGCCGCGCCGTCGCCGACGAACGCGGCCTCGCGGGAGAGGTGACCCTCCCCGAGGACTCCGAGGACCATCTGCTGCGTATCGCCGGTGGTGACGCGCGGCGCGCGCTGACGGCGCTGGAGGCGGGAGCGGGCGCCGCCCTCGCCAAGGGGGAGGGCGCCATCTCGCTGGCCACCGTCGAGGAGGCCGTCGACCGCGCCGCCGTGAAGTACGACCGCGCCGGTGACCAGCACTACGACGTGGCCAGCGCGCTGATCAAGTCCATCCGGGGCTCCGACGTGGACGCCGCACTGCACTACCTCGCCCGGATGATCGAGGCCGGTGAGGATCCGCGGTTCATCGCGCGGCGGCTGATGATCTCCGCGAGCGAGGACATCGGGCTGGCGGACCCGACCGCGCTGCAGACCGCAGTCGCCGCCGCGCAGGCCGTCGCGATGATCGGCTTTCCCGAGGCGCGGATCACCCTCGGACACGCCACCGTCGCGCTGGCGCTCGCGCCCAAGTCGAACGCGGCGTATCTGGCGATCGACGCGGCGCTGGCCGATGTGCGGGCGGGGCTGGCCGGGCCGGTTCCACCGCACCTGCGGGACAGCCACTACAAGGGGTCGCAGAAGCTGGGCCACGGGCAGGGATATCAGTACCCGCACGATCTGCCGGGCGGTATCGCCGCCCAGCAGTACGCGCCGGACGCGGTGCACGGGCGCCGCTACTACGAGCCGACCCGCCATGGTGCGGAGGCGCGCTACGCCGATGTCGCAGACCGGGTGCGGGCCCGCCTGCGCGGCGAGGCGGACTGACCTCCGTCTCTTCCGATGAGGGGGTGCCCCTTGCTCCCGGACGAAGTCTGGGGGAGCAGGGTGGGCAAGCGCAGCCCCCGTTGCGGGGTACGCAAGATGCGCCGGGCCTCCTTAAGCTCCGGCGGCGAACAACGCGTGCATCGCATGCCGCAGCTCCGCGACCGTGCCGACCGGGTCCGTGAAGTCGAAGCGGGCGTCCATGCACGGTCCCGTACCGCTCCAGCCCCGTACCCGCAGCCCGAACCGGTCGAGCGCCAGCGGAACAGCCTGCTCCCACCCCTGGCAGGCGCACAGCCCGCGCACCTGCTCCTGGTGCGCGGCGGCCAGGTGCTGCAGGAGCTCGGCCTCATGTGCGGCGAGCGGATCAGGCGCAGCGGCGGCGAAGTCGTCGGGTTCCACGGCCTCCTCGCCCCACAGGTCGTCGACGTAGGCCTCGCCGACCTCCAGCCGCAGCATGCGCCGGGAGGTTCCGGCCACGGGGGCCGAGGGGGCGGCCTCGGCGAGCAGCCGGGCGCAGACGGCGCGGTCCTCCCCGCGTACGGGGGTGAGCCAGCCGGCGACCCAGGCCCGGCCCCGTAGCCGGTGCGGTACGGAGACGGGCGCCACATCCGTGATCTCCATCACCGCCGCGAGGTCGTCGTCCTGCGCGTGGGCACTCACGCGTGCCTCCAACGAGTCCGCCGGGACCAGCAGCAGGACGTCTCCGTCGGGGGTGACGGTGCGGGCCTCGGGCACTCCGGCGCCGGGTTCCCGCAGGTCGGGCTCGGCCCCGGGAATGGTCAGCAGGGCGGATACGCTGGATTGCGCGAGGGTTCGTACACGTTCGGCGGCAGTCGGCTGCCGGGCGTCTTCCACGGGACGCGGCTGTTCCTCCTCGGCGTCGATGCCAGGCGGGGAAATCCCAGGTCGAAACATACGTGCTCCTCGGCTAAGGTAAGGCTCACCTAACTTACACGGAGGTCCGTTCAACGTGAACCAGTCGCGTCCCAAGGTCAAGAAGTCGCGTGCCCTGGGCGTCGCGCTGACCCCGAAGGCCGTCAAGTACTTCGAACAGCGCCCGTACCCGCCCGGGGAGCACGGCCGGGGCCGCAAGCAGAACAGTGACTACAAGGTCCGTCTGCTGGAGAAGCAGCGCCTGCGCGCGCAGTACGACATCAGCGAGAGCCAGATGCGGCGCGCCTACGAGCGTGCCCGCAAGACCGGAGAGAAGACGGGCGAGGCGCTGGTCGTCGAGCTGGAGCGGCGGCTGGACGCCCTCGTGCTGCGCTCCGGTCTGGCCCGTACGATCTACCAGGCCCGGCAGATGGTGGTGCACGGCCACATCGCGGTCAACGACCGCAAGGTCGACAAGCCGTCCTTCCGCGTCCGTCCCGACGACGTGGTGATGGTCCGCGAGCGCAGCCGCGACAAGTACCCCTTCCAGGTCGCCCGTGAGGGTGGCTACGCGGGCGAGGGCGAGACCCCGCGCTATCTGCAGGTGAACCTGCAGGCGCTCGCCTTCCGCCTGGACCGGGACCCCAACCGCAAGGAGATCCCGGTCATCTGTGACGAGCAGCTGGTCGTCGAGTACTACGCCCGCTGACCGCTCGCTTCGGCCCAGCCCCGCCAGCCCGCCTGCCCGGCGCCGGTTTTCCTCCGGTACGGGCACGGCGGGCTGCGGCGTTCCCGGAGCGCCCGGCAACGGGACGCGTCCGGCGGGTGCTTGCCCGGCCTCCGCACGGAAGGGACTCCCCGGCCCCGTAATGCGGTACGGAGGCGGCGGCCCGGCGCGATAAGGTCGGTGTCTCGTACGCCGCCGCGGTCGGCCACCCGGCGAGCGGCGGCCGACCCCCATGACCATCAAGGGAAGCGGTGCAGCGTGTCCGGTGGAGAAGTGGCCGGCCTCCTCGTGGCCGTCTTCTGGGCGATCCTGGTGTCGTTCCTCGCCGTTGTGCTGGTGAGGCTCGCCCAGACGCTCAAGGCGGCGACCAAGCTGGTGACAGGTGTGACGGAGCAGGCAGTCCCCCTCCTGGGAGAGGCGTCGGCGACCGTCCGGTCCGCACAGACCCAGCTCGACCGCGTCGACGCCATCGCGACGGACGTCCAGGAGGTCACCTCCAACGCCTCCGCGCTCTCCTCCACCGTCTCGACCGCCTTCGGCGGCCCGCTCGTCAAGGTCGCCGCCTTCGGCTACGGCGTCCGGCGGGCCCTGGGCCGCAAGGACACGCCCGAGCGGGAGACGCGCGGTGACCGGAAGGTCGTCGTCAGCCGCACCGTACCCGCCGCCCGCCGCGGCGGCCGCAAGCGTGGAAGGGGTTGAGCGCAGATGTTCCGCCGTGCCTTCTGGTTCACCACCGGCGCCGCCGCCGGTGTCTGGGCCACCACCAAGGTCCAGCGCAAGATCCGCAGCCTCGCGCCCGACGCGCTGGCGGTGCGCGCTGCCGACAAGGCCGTCGAAGGCGGCCACCGGCTCCGCGAGTTCGCGCTCGACGTGCGTGCCGGCATGGTCCAGCGGGAGAGCGAACTCAAGGACGCGCTGGGCCTGTCGGTGGCCGAGGAGGCCGACCGCTACCGGGAACTCCCGGCCGGACGGCCCGCCTCCGTCTCGCGGCAGCAGGGCAAGCGCCTCCCGCGGCAGCAGCGCAAGCGGCAGCTCGGCGGGGTACTCCCCGAGCCTGAGGCCGGGAGGAGCCGGCAGGCTCCGCCGCTTCGCACCGACCCGCTGGACCCCCAGGACCAGCGGTCCACCCCCAACCACCCGAACGACCGGAATGAGGACCACTGATGGAGTCGGCTGAAATCCGCCGCCGCTGGCTGCGCTTCTTCGAGGAGCGAGGGCACCACGTCGTGCCATCGGCGTCGCTGATCGCGGACGACCCGACGCTGCTGCTGGTCAACGCGGGCATGGTGCCCTTCAAGCCGTACTTCCTGGGCGAGACGACCCCGCCCTGGCCGCGGGCCACCAGCGTGCAGAAGTGTGTCCGTACGCCGGACATCGAAGAGGTCGGCAAGACCACCCGGCACGGCACCTTCTTCCAGATGTGCGGCAACTTCTCCTTCGGCGACTACTTCAAGGAGGGGGCCGCCAAGCTCGCCTGGGAGCTGCTGACCTCCTCGCAGGAGCAGGGCGGCTACGGACTCGACCCCGAGCGCCTGTGGATCACCGTCTACGAGCAGGACGACGAGGCCGAGCGCATCTGGCGGGACGTCGTCGGCGTGCCCACCGAGCGCATCCAGCGGCTGGGCATGGAGGAGAACTACTGGTCCATGGGCGTGCCGGGCCCGTGCGGACCCTGCTCGGAGATCAACTACGACCGCGGCCCGGAGTTCGGCCCCGAGGGCGGGCCCGCCGTCAACGACGAGCGCTATGTCGAGCTGTGGAACCTGGTGTTCATGCAGTACGAGCGCGGCGAGGGCTCCACCAAGACGGACTTCGAGATCCTCGGCGAGCTGCCCAGCAAGAACATCGACACCGGTCTCGGCCTCGAACGCCTGGCGATGGTGCTGCAGGGCGTGCACAACATGTACGAGATCGACACCTCGCGCGCCGTCATCGACAAGGCCACCGAGCTGACCGGTGTCGCCTACGGCGCCGCCGAGGAGAGCGATGTGTCGCTGCGCGTGGTGTGCGACCACATCCGCACCTCCGTGATGCTCATCGGTGACGGTGTCACGCCCGGCAACGAGGGCCGCGGCTATGTGCTGCGCCGCATCATGCGCCGCGCCATCCGCAACATGCGCATCCTGGGCGCCACAGGGCCGGTGGCCGAGGACCTGATCGATGTCGTCATCACGACCATGGGTCAGCAGTACCCCGAGCTGATCACCGACCGGAAGCGGATCGAGACCGTCGCGCTGGCCGAGGAGGCCGCCTTCCTCAAGACACTGAAGGCCGGCACCAACATCCTCGACACCGCGGTGGCCGAGACCAAGAAGTCGGGCAGCACGGTGCTGCCGGGCGACAAGGCGTTCCAGCTGCACGACACCTGGGGCTTCCCCATCGACCTCACCCTTGAGATGGCCGCCGAGCAGGGGCTGTCGGTGGACGAGCAGGGCTTCCGCCGGCTGATGAAGGAGCAGCGGGAGCGCGCCAAGGCCGACGCCAAGGCCAAGAAGACCGGCCACGCCGATCTGTCGGCCTACCGCGAGATCGCCGACACCGCCGGGGCCACCGCCTTCACCGGCTACGGCGAGACCTCCGGTGAGGCCACCGTCGTCGGGCTGCTGGTCGACGGTGTCTCGTCGCCCGCCGCCACGGAGGGCGACGAGGTCGAGGTCGTCCTCGACCGCACCCCGTTCTACGCCGAGGGCGGCGGTCAGCTCGCCGACACCGGCCGCATCCGGCTGGAGGGCGGCGCCGTCATCCAGGTGCGCGACGTCCAGCCGGATGCGGCCGGTGCCCGGCGTCAGTGTGCACAAGGGCTCCGTCCAGGTCGGTGAGGTCACCGTCGGCTCGTCCGCCTACGCGGAGATCGACAGCGACCGCCGTCGCTCCATCGCCCGCGCCCACAGCGCCACCCACCTCACCCACCAGGCGCTGCGGGACGCGCTCGGTCCGACGGCTGCCCAGGCCGGCTCGGAGAACGCCCCCGGCCGCTTCCGCTTCGACTTCGGCTCGCCCACCGCCGTCCCCGGCACCGTGCTCACCGACGTCGAGCAGAAGATCAACGAGGTGCTGGCCCGGGAACTCGACGTGCACGCCGAGTACATGGGCATCGACGACGCCAAGAAGCAGGGCGCCCTGGCCGAGTTCGGTGAGAAGTACGGCCAGACCGTGCGCGTGGTGACCATCGGTGACTTCTCCAAGGAGCTGTGCGGTGGCACGCATGTGCACAACACGGCGCAGCTCGGGCTGGTCAAGCTGCTGGGCGAGTCCTCCATCGGCTCCGGCGTACGCCGCGTCGAGGCCCTGGTCGGTGTGGACGCCTACAAGTTCCTGGCCCGCGAGCACACCGTCGTCTCGCAGCTGACCGAACTGGTCAAGGGGCGCTCCGAGGAGCTTCCCGAGCGCATCTCCGGGATGCTGACCCGGCTCAAGGACGCCGAGAAGGAGATCGAGCGGTTCCGCGCCGAGAAGGTCCTCCAGGCCGCCGCCGGGATCGCCCAGAACGCCAAGGACGTCCGCGGCACCGCGCTGGCCGCCGCCCGGGTGCCGGACGGCACCACGGCCGACGATCTGCGCACCCTGGTGCTCGACGTACGCCAGCGGCTCGGCAGCCGTCCGGCCGTGGTGGCGCTGTTCGCCGTCACAGGCGGCCGTCCGCTCACGGTCATCGCCACCAACGAGGCGGCCAGGGAAGCCGGGCTGCGCGCCGGTGACCTGGTGCGTACGGCGGCCAAGACCCTCGGCGGCGGTGGCGGCGGCAAGCCGGACGTCGCCCAGGGCGGCGGCCAGAACCCCGAGGCCGTGGACGACGCCGTGGCCGCCGTCGAGCGCCTGGTCGCCGAGGCCGGGGGCAACGCCTGATGGTTCCGGACGACGCCGCGCCCCGGAAGGACGCCGAGGGCCCGGCGTCCTTCCGGCGCGGCAGGCGGCTGGCCGTCGATGTCGGGGACGCCCGGATCGGGGTCGCCGGCAGCGACATCGACGGGCTCCTCGCCACTCCGGTGGAGACGGTGCCCGGGCGGGACGTCCCGGCGGCCCAGCGTCGGCTGAGGGCGCTGGTCGAGGAGTACGAGCCGTTGGAGGTCGTGGTGGGGCTGCCCCGTTCGCTCAGCGGCGGGGAGGGTCCGGCGGCGGCGAAGGTGCGCGGTTTCGCTCAGGAGTTGGCGAAAAACATCACACCGGTTCCGGTCAGACTGGTCGACGAACGCATGTCGACGGTCACCGCGGCACAGGGCATGCGAGCCTCCGGAGTCAGTTCCAAAAAGGGACGTTCACGCATCGACCAGGCGGCTGCCGTGGTGATTCTGCAGAGCGCGCTGGAGACCGAACGGATCTCGGGCCGCCCTCCGGGACACTGCGTCGAGGTGGTTGTGTGATCGCAGTGCGGTAACGTTCCGCGCGACACGGCAGCCGCCGATGCACACGCGTGACGCACTCGTACGGAACTCGTCCGGTGCGGGGACTCCGGCGCAGGCGTCCGGTGCGTCACCGGCTGCCGCTCTCGCGTCGCAAGGGGATCGATGACTGACTATGGCCAGGGACATGGCTCCCAACCGTGGCACCCCGACGACCCCCTCTACGGGGATCAGGAGTGGGACGGTGGCCGGCAGCCCGAGTATCAGGGCGGCTGGAACCAGGCCCCCCAGCAGGGGGAGTATTCCGGCCACCCCGGCCCCCAGCAGCAGTACGCGGAGCAGTTCACGGAGCAGCAGTACCAGCAGTACGCGGCCCAGCAGCAGTACGGGCACGGCGGCTGGGACGGCGCCCAGCAGGCGGCTCCCGGTGCCGGGCAGCACTACGACCCGTCGTACGCCGGGCAGCAGGTGGACCCGTACGGCACGGGGGAGTACCCGTCCGGTGAGTACGGCACGGGCGAGTACGCGACCGGGGAGTACCACACCGGCGGGTATGCGAACGGGAACTACGGCACGGGGGAGTACCAGGCGCCCGGGCACTACACGGAGTACCCGAGCGGTGAGTACAGCACCGGTGAACACCACACGGGCGAATACGGAACCGGCGCGTACGGCACGGGGGAGTACCGCACCGGCGAGTACCCCACGGGCGAGTACAGCACCGGCGAGCACCCCGGCTACTACGCCCAGCAGGGCGGCTACCCGGACCAGCACGCCCCGCACCCGCAGCAGCACCCCGTCCCCCGGCCCCGGCAGCCGTCCGGCGCCACGGCCGATCCGGAGACCGGCTGGGACCCGGGCCCCGACCAGGGCGAGCACGCCTTCTTCCAGGACCGCGACGAGGACCTGGCCGAGGATGAGTACGACTACGACGAGGACGGCGACCGCGGCCGACGAGGCCGCGAGGGCGGCACCAGGACCAGGCGCGGGCGTGGCTGCGGACTGGTGATCTCGGCCGCTCTGATCGCCGGGGTCGGCGTCGTCGGGTACTTCGGCTACGACTTCTACCAGACCCACTTCGGCCCGGCCCCCGACTACGCGGGCGAAGGCACCGGTGAGGTCATGGTCGACATCCCCGACGGCGCCTCGCTCGCCGACATGGGGCAGGTCCTGGAGAAGAAGGGCGTCGTCAAGAGCCCCGGCGCCTTCGTGGAGGCGGCCGGCAACAAGAGCATCCAGGCGGGCACCTACACCCTGCGCAAGAAGATGTCCGGCGCCAGCGCGGTCGAGATGATGCTCGACCCGGCCAGCCAGAACGGCCTCATCGTCGCCGAGGGCTGGCGCGCCACGAAGATCTACGCGGAGATCGACAAGAAGCTCGACGTGGCGAAGGGCACCACGAAGAAGGCCGCCGAGTCCGGCGATCTCGGCCTGCCCGAGTGGGCACACGGCAAGCCGGAAGGTTTCCTCTTCCCCTCCAAGTACAGCATCGGGGAGAAGAGCAAACCCAAGGACGTGCTGCGGAAGATGGTCAAGCGGGCGGAGTCCGAGTACGCCAGGACGGGGCTGGAGCAGAAGGCGAAGGCGACCGGCAAGACGCCGGAGCAGATCATCACCATCGCCTCGCTCATCCAGGCGGAGGCCCAGGAGGACGACGAGTTCGGCAAGGTCTCGCGCGTCATCTACAACCGGCTCGACAAGGACATGCGGCTCGGCTTCGACTCCACCATCAATTACGCGATGGGCCGCTCCACGCTGAACACCTCGGTCGCCGACACCAAGTACCCGTCCCCGTACAACACCTATCTGCACAAGGGGCTGCCGCCCGGCCCGATCGGCAACCCCGGGCACCAGGCGATAGAGGCGGCGCTCAAGCCGACCAAGGGTGACTGGCTGTTCTTCGTCACGGTCAAGCCCGGCGACACCCGCTTCACCGACAGTGCGCACGAACACCAGAAGAATGTCGAAGAATTCAACAAGGAACAGCGCAAGAAGTAAGGAGAACGGCGGCTGATGCCATCCACCCTCTCGCAGGAGGCCCGGCGCGCCGCCGTCCTCGGCTCGCCGGTCGCCCACTCCCTCTCCCCGGTGCTCCACCGGGCCGCCTACGCACAACTCGGCCTCGACGGCTGGACCTACGACCGCTACGAGGTGGACGAGAAGGGCCTCCCCGGCTTCCTCGCCGGCCTGGGCGAGCGGGTGGGGCCGGCCGGGCGGTGGGCGGGGCTCTCCCTGACCATGCCGCTGAAGCGTGCCGTCATCCCGCTGCTGGACGAAATCAGCGGGACGGCCGCCTCCGTGGAGGCCGTCAACACGGTGGTCTTCACCGAGGACGGGCGCCGCACCGGGGACAACACCGACATCCCCGGCATGATCGCCGCACTGGAGGAGCGCGGCATCCACACCGTCGAGAGCGCCACCGTGCTCGGCGCGGGTGCCACGGCCTCCTCCGCGCTCGCTGCCCTCGCCCGGATCTGCGAGGGCGAGGTCACCGCCTATGTACGGAGCGAGGAGCGGGGCCGGGAGATGCGGGGCTGGGGAGAACGGCTCGGGATCACCGTTCGGACGGCCGACTGGACGCGGGCCGCCGAGGGGCTGCGGGCGCCGCTGGTCATCTCCACCACCCCCGCGGGCGCCACCGACGGGCTCGCCCAGGCCGTGCCCGCCTCGGGCGGCACCCTCTTCGACGTCCTCTACGACCCGTGGCCGACCGCCCTGGCCCACTCCTGGAACGGCGCCGTCATCGGTGGACTCGATCTGCTGGTGCACCAGGCGGTGCTGCAGGTCGAGCTCATGACCGGGCACCGGCCGGCACCGCTGGCCGCGATGCGCGCCGCCGGGGAGGCGGAGCTGCGGGCCCGCGCCTGCTGACCGGGCCACTGCCTCCCCCCGGCCGCTACCGGGAGCGCCGCCCACATGCCGAGACGGGATCGGCTCGGGGGAAGGGCGCTCCCACCGGCATGGGAGGATCGACCCAGGAAAACCCCAGGAAGTGGGACGGGCCGCACGGCGGCCGAGAGGAGCACCGTTGAGCAGGTTGCGCTGGCTGACCGCAGGGGAGTCGCACGGCCCCGCACTCGTGGCAACCCTGGAGGGCCTTCCCTCCGGCGTCCCGGTGACCACCGAGATGGTCGCCGACGAGCTGGCCCGCCGCCGTCTCGGCTACGGCCGCGGCGCCCGGATGAAGTTCGAGCGCGACGAGGTCACCTTCCTCGGCGGTGTACGCCACGGCGAGACCCTCGGCTCGCCGGTCGCGATCATGGTGGGCAACACCGAGTGGCCCAAGTGGGAGCAGGTGATGGCGGCCGACCCGGTCGACCCCGCCGAGCTGGAACAGCTGGCCCGCAACGCCCCGCTCACCCGCCCCCGCCCCGGCCACGCCGACCTCGCGGGAATGCAGAAGTACGGCTTCGACGAGGCCCGCCCCATCCTGGAGCGCGCCTCCGCGCGGGAGACCGCCGCGCGGGTCGCGCTCGGCACCGTCGCCCGCTCGTACCTGCGGGAGACGGCCGGCGTCGAACTCGTCTCGCACGTCGTGGAACTGGGGGCGGCGAAGGCTCCGTACGGCTCGGTCCCCGAGCCCGGCGACGTGGCGCGGCTGGACGCCGATCCGGTGCGCTGCCTGGATGCCGAGGCGAGCGAGGCGATGGTCGCCGAGATCGACCAGGCGCACAAGGACGGCGACACCCTCGGCGGTGTCGTCGAGGTCGTCGCGCACGGTGTGCCCGTCGGGCTCGGCTCGCATGTGCACTGGGACCGGCGGCTGGACTCGCGGCTGGCCGGAGCGCTGATGGGGATCCAGGCCATCAAGGGTGTGGAGCTGGGCGACGGCTTCGGTCTCGCCCGGGTGCCGGGCTCCCAGGCCCACGACGAGATCCTGGCGACCCCGGACGGCATCCGCCGCGCTTCGGGGCGCAGCGGCGGCACCGAGGGCGGGCTGTCCACCGGTGAACTGCTGCGGGTGCGGGCCGCCATGAAGCCGATCGCGACCGTGCCGCGCGCCCTGGGCACCGTCGACGTCCGCACCGGTGAGGCCGACAAGGCGCACCACCAGCGTTCCGACGTGTGCGCGGTGCCCGCGGCGGGCATCGTCGCCGAGGCGATGGTCGCGCTGGTGCTGGCGGACGCGGTGGCCGAGAAGTTCGGCGGGGACAGCGTGGGCGAGACCCGTCGCAATGTGCGTGGCTTCCTCGACAACCTGGAGATCAAGTGACCGGGCCCGTCATCGTGCTCGTCGGCCCGATGGGGGTCGGCAAGTCGACCGTCGGCGCGATCCTCGCCGAGCGGCTCGGTGTGACCTGCCGCGACACCGACCAGGACATCGTCGAGCGGGTCGGCAAACCCATCTCGGAGATCTTCCTGGACGAGGGCGAGCCGCACTTCCGCGAACTGGAGCGCTCGGCCGTGCGAACGGCGCTGGCCGAGCACACGGGCGTGCTCGCGCTCGGCGGCGGCGCCGTACTGGCGGACGAGACCAGACAGCTGCTGGCCGGACGCCCGGTCGTCTTCCTGGAGATGGGGCTGACGGAGGCCGTCAAACGCGTCGGTCTGGACGCCCCGCGCCCGCTGCTCGTCATCAACCCGCGCCAGCAGTGGCGCAAGCTGATGGAGGAGCGCAGGCCGCTGTACACCGAGGTCGCCCGCGTCGTCGTCAGCACCGAGGCCCGTTCGCCGGAAGAGGTCGCCGACGAGATCCTCACCGCCCTTCAGCTACCGTCCACCCAGCCGGAGAAGCAGCAATGACCACCCAGGAACCCGCCGCAACCCGCATCGCCGTCGGCGGCACGGCGGGTACGGCACCCTACGACGTGCTCGTCGGACGGCAGCTCCTCGGCGAGCTCGCCGGCCTGATCGGCGCCGACGCGCAGCGGGTCGCCGTACTGCACCCCGAGGCGCTGGCCTCCACCGGCGAGGCGCTGCGCGAGGACCTGGCCGGCCAGGGGTACGAGGCCATCGCCATCCAGTTGCCCAACGCGGAGGAGTCCAAGACCGCGGAGGTCGCCGCCTACTGCTGGAAGGCGCTGGGCCAGACCGGGTTCACCCGCACCGATGTGATCGTCGGTGTCGGGGGAGGGGCCACCACCGATGTGGCCGGGTTCGTCGCGGCGACCTGGCTGCGCGGGGTGCGCTGGGTCGCGGTGCCGACCACGGTGCTCGGCATGGTCGACGCGGCGGTCGGCGGCAAGACCGGCATCAACACCGCCGAGGGCAAGAACCTGGTGGGCGCCTTCCACCCGCCGGCCGGGGTGCTGTGCGATCTGGCGGCGCTGGACTCGCTGGGCGTCCACGACTACGTCAGCGGCCTCGCGGAGATCATCAAGGCGGGCTTCATCGCCGACCCCGCCATTCTGGAGCTGATCGAGTCTGACCCGCAGGCCGCCCGCAGCCCCCAGGGCCCGCACACCGCCGAGCTGGTCGAACGCTCGATCCGGGTGAAGGCCGAGGTGGTCTCGGAGGACCTGAAGGAGTCCGGCCGCCGGGAGATCCTCAACTACGGCCACACCCTCGGTCATGCCATCGAGAAGAACGAGCGCTACAACTGGCGGCACGGCGCGGCCGTTTCGGTCGGTATGGTCTTCGCCGCCGAGCTGGGGCGGATCGCGGGACGGCTGGACGACGCGACGGCGGACCGGCACCGCGCGGTGCTGGAGTCGGTCGGCCTCCCGGTCACCTACCGCGGCGACCAGTGGCCCAAGCTGCTGGAGACGATGAAGGTCGACAAGAAGTCGCGCGGCGACCGACTGCGCTTCATCGTGCTCGAAGGGCTCGCCAAGCCGGCCGTCCTGGAGAGCCCCGACCCCGCGATGCTGCTGGCGGCGCACGCCGAGATCGCCGCCTGAAACCCACCCCGTGCCCGGCGCGGCCCTGGCCCGGCGGACGCCGGGGCAGGGAACCACGTTGATTGCCGCGCGCGTCGGGCACTCGGGAGCGGATCCGGCCGTTCACACGGGGACGGCCGGGGAAGGTACCGTCAGTATTCGCACAACACCTGGCGTTGCGTCGCAACGCCTTCACACGTGGGACGGGAGTTGGGGTCCGGATGCAGCACAGCGGTGCCCAAGGCGCCTACGGAGGCTTCGGGGCACAGTGGCCCGCACCCCCGCCGGCCCCCGGCGCCCGCTCGGCACAGGGACAGGCGCGGCAGCAGTCGCACCCGCATCCGCAGCCACCGCCGCCGCGCCCTCAGCCGCAGCTTCCGCCGCCGCAGCCGCCGCATCCCCACTCCCCGCCCCACCCGCACGCTCCGGCGCACCAGCCGCCGCAGCCCCCGCACCAGCCGCCGCAGCAGCCCCCGCACCCGCGTCCCCTCCCGGCCCAGCCCCCGGCCAACCCCGTGCCGCCCGCCGGCGCGCCGCCGCAGCCGGGCAGCGGTGCGCCCACCGGGGAGTCGACGGGCCATGTGAAGCTGCCGCCGGGCGGCCCGGTCCAGGTCCCGGCGCCGGGCGCGACCCCGGCCCAGCTGGACGCCACCCGGGCCGCCGTCGCCGTCCTGCTGATCGGTCCGGCGGGTGCGGGCAAGACCACCGTGGCGCGCTACTGGGCGGACCACCGTGCCGTCCCCACGGCCCATATCAGCCTCGACGACGTGCGTGAGTGGGTGCGCTCGGGCTTCGCGGATCCGCAGACGGGCTGGAACGAGAACTCCGAGGCCCAGTACCGTCTCGCCCGCCGCACCTGCGGCTTCGCGGCCCGCAACTTCCTGGCCAACGGCATCTCCTGCATCCTGGACGACGCGGTCTTCCCCGACTGGCCCGTCATCGGGCTCGGCGGCTGGAAGCGGCACGTGGGCCCCGGCCTCATCCCGGTGGTGCTGCTGCCGGGCCTGGATGTCGTCCTGGAGCGGAACGCGGAGCGCTCGGGCAACAGGCGGCTGTCCGACGAGGAGGTGGCGCACATCCACGGCCGGATGGCGGGCTGGTACAGCTCCGGGCTGCCGATCATCGACAACTCCCGGCAGGATGTGGCCAGCACCGCGCAGATGCTCGACAACGTGGTCGCACGCAGCCTCGCCAGCCCCGTGAGCTGGTGAGTGACGGCCGGCCGGACCGGCACCGGGACCTCTTCCGAGGCGCGTGGCGCGGCAGCTGAGCTGACAATCCTCATCGCTTCGCTCGCACGGCCGTGTCCGGGCGGCCGAGCGGCCGGGTGCTGCGTACTCTCGGCATATGTCCGAGGTGCATGTGTCCCGCCGTGCCCGGCTGCGCGACCGCTGTGCGGCGAACACCGCCCATGACGGTCCTGCCGACGCGGTGCTGATCTCCCGCCCCGCCAACGTCCGGTATCTGACCGGCCGCGCGGCGCCCAGCAGCGTGCTGCTGCTCGGCCCGGACGGTCAGGACACCCTCGTCTCGGCTCCCGGGGAGGGGCCCGCCAACGGCGCCCACCCGGCCGACGATCTGCGCGAGGTCACCCTGGATGTACCGAGCGGGGCGCACGCCGCCGAACCGCAGGGCGGGGCCAGGAGCGACACCGCCGTGGCCGCCGCCGGACTCGCCGAGCGCGGCGGGGCGCGGGCGCTGGCCGTGGAGGAACACCATCTGACCGTCGCCCGGCACCGGGCGCTGGCCGCCGTCGCGCCCTCCGTGCGTCTGACGGACCTCGGCCTGGCGGTGGAGCAGCAGCGGGTCATCAAGGACGAGGAGGAGATCTCCGCGCTGCGGATCGCCGCCGAGATCACCGACCAGGCTCTCGGCGAGCTGCTGGAGTCGATTCTGGTGGGCCGTACGGAGCGCCATCTGGCGCTGGAGCTGGAGCGCAGGCTGATCGACCATGGGGCCGAGGGTGCCGCCCTGCCCACCTCCGTCGCCACCGGCCCCAACTCCGGGCTCGCCGGTCACCGCCCCACCGACCGGCGGGTGGAGGAGGGAGATTTCCTCTCCGTGCGGCTGGGCGCCCGCTACCGCGGATACGGCTGCCAGATCGGCCGTACGTTCGTCATCGGCACCGCGCCCGAGTCCTGGCAGATCGAGCTGTACGACACCGTCTTCGCCGCTCAGCGTGCCGCACGGGAGTCGCTGGGCCCGGGGACCGAGTGCCGGGAGGTGGACCGGGCGGCGCGTCAGGTGCTGGGGGCGGCGGGGCACGGCGGGGCGCTGGGTGAGTCCACGGGTCACGGGGTCGGACTGGAAATCGGTGAGGACCCTCGGCTCTCCCCCGAGGCCGTGGGTAAACTGGACGCTTGTGTGCCGGTCACCGTCGAGCCGGGGGTCCATCTCCCGGGCCGGGGCGGTGTCCGGATCGACGACACGCTCGTCGTCCGCCCGCAGGCGGACGGCGGACCCGAGCTACTCACCATCACGACCAAGGAGCTGCTCGCCCTCTAGCCCCCGCGGGGGCTCAGCCCACGGGCCGTCGGAGGCGGGTGGCCGCCCTGGTCTCCGCAGCAGTCTCAGGAGATTCCGCGACCGTGGCATCCACGAACGACCTCAAGAACGGCATGGTGCTCAAGCTCGACGGCGACCAGCTCTGGTCCGTAGTCGAGTTCCAGCACGTCAAGCCCGGCAAGGGGCCCGCTTTTGTCCGTACGAAGCTGAAGAACGTCCTCTCCGGCAAGATCGTCGACAAGACGTTCAACGCGGGCACCAAGGTCGAGACGGCCACCGTGGACCGACGTGACATGCAGTTCTCGTACATGGACGGCGACTACTTCGTCTTCATGGACATGCAGACATTCGACCAGCTCCACGTCGACCGCAAGACCGTCGGCGACGCGGCCAACTACCTCATCGAGGGCTTCGACGCCACGGTCGCGCAGCACGAGGGCGAGGTGCTCTACGTCGAGCTGCCCGCCGCCGTCGAGCTGGAGATCAAGCACACGGAGCCGGGCGTGCAGGGCGACCGCTCCACCGGCGGCTCCAAGCCCGCCGAGCTGGAGACCGGCTACAGCATCCAGGTTCCGCTCTTCATCACGACCGGCGAGAAGATCAAGGTCGACACGCGCTCCGGTGAGTACCTCGGTCGGGTGAACAGCTAACCGTGGCTGCACGCAACAAGGCCCGCAAGCGCGCCTTCCAGATCCTCTTCGAGGCCGACCAGCGCGGTGCCGACGTGCGCACCGTGCTCGCGGACTGGTTGCGGCTCGCCCGGACGGACACCCGGCAGCCGCCGGTCTCCGAGTACACGATGACGCTCGTCGAGGGCTACGCGGGGAACGCCGCACGCATCGACGAACTGCTGTCCACGTATGCGGTGGGCTGGACGCTGGACCGGATGCCCGACGTGGACCGGGGCATCCTGCGGCTGGGCGTCTACGAACTGCTCTGGGTCGACGAGGTTCCGGACGCGGTGGTCATCGACGAGGCCGTCCAGCTCGCCAAGGAGTTCTCCACCGACGAATCGCCGGGCTTCATCAACGGCCTGCTGGGCCGGCTGAAGGAACTGAAGCCGACGCTGCTTCGGTAACTCTCCCCGCCGCGGTGGGGGCGAGGGAGCCTTCCCTTGCCACCGCCACGGTGCTCGGCGCGACGCAACAAAACCGGCGGTGCCAAGCCGGCCGGACCCGTCCATCCGGATGGGTCACGGCCGCCTCGGCACCGCCGGCTCGCGTCGTGGGGGGCCGCGCTCCCCGGCCTCGGCCGGGAAGTGGCCCCACGCGGTGGGAGAGCCTGCTCCGCGGAAGAGGGTCAGACCTCTTCGTGGGAGACGGCCCGCCGCGCGTCCGCGTCCAGCACGCCCCAGCTGATCAGCTGCTCCGTGAGCACGGACGGCGACTGGTCGTAGATGACGGCCAGGGTCCGCAGGTCGTCCTGGCGGATGGAGAGGACCTTGCCGTTGTAGTCCCCGCGCTGCGACTGGATCGTCGCGGCGTACCGCTGGAGCGGACCCGCCTTCTCGGCCGGTACGTGGGCCAGGCGCTCGAGGTCGAGCACCAGCTTCGGCGGCGGCTCGGCGGCCCCGCCCGGAGTGGTTCCCGGCAGCAGCTCCTGCACCGGAACTCCGTAGAAATCAGCCAGCTCGGCGAGGCGCTGCACGGTCACGGCCCGGTCGCCGCGCTCGTACGAGCCCACCACGACCGCCTTCCAGCGGCCCTGGGACTTCTCCTCGACACCGTGGAGGGAGAGGCCCTGCTGGGTGCGGATGGCGCGGAGCTTGGCTCCGAGCTGTTTGGCGTATTCGCTGGACATATGGCTCCCCGGACGCTGTATCGCTGAGCGGCTGCGCCACGCGGTTCTCTTGCGCCGCGCGCCTCGCGCTTCGTAACTCACTGTGAGGTTACGCAGCGTAATGTGCCGCGTCAAGCCGAGGGGGTCCGAACGGCTGGCACCGCCCTGGGGCGGACCCGGAACCGGGCCCTGGTAGCGTTGAGCAGCGACAGTGCAGGCGTCCTTTAAGGCCCGTCCCGTGAGGCGGGGAAGGAGGTCCGATTCCCATGGACGACAGCAGCCCGAACCTGCATCCGGCACGCCCCGTACTGGAGGCGCCGGACATCAAGCGGGTACTCACCCGTATCGCCCACGAGATCGTCGAGCGCGCCAAAGGCGCCGACGACGTGGTACTTCTCGGCATCCCCACCCGCGGTGTCTTCCTCGCCCGACGGCTGGCCGCCAAGCTCGAAGAGATCACCGGCAGCGCGATCCCCGTAGGTTCGCTCGACATCACGATGTACCGGGACGATCTGCGTCTCGGCCCCGCACGGGCCCTCGCGCACACCGAGATCCCGGCCGAGGGGGTCGACGGACGACTCGTCGTCCTGGTCGACGACGTGCTCTACTCCGGCCGCACGATCCGCGCCGCACTCGATGCCCTGGGTGACATCGGGCGTCCCCGCGCGGTGCAACTCGCCGTTCTCGTGGACCGTGGTCACCGCGAGCTTCCGATCCGCGCCGACTACGTCGGCAAGAACCTGCCCACCTCGCAGCGCGAAACCGTCAAGGTGCAACTGACCGAGGAGGACGGCCACGACGGCGTACTGCTCGGCACCCGCGCGCCCGCGTCCGAGCACGCCGAATCAGGCGCACGCCCGCGTCGCGGCACGGCTCCCGCGGGCTAGGCCACCCGAACCGCGTCCAGGCGCCCGCCCGGCGCACGCCTGCGGCGCGCGGAGCGCGGCCGTACGCCCGTGTGCTGCGCTGCACGGACCCGCCCCGTCCGACACGCCGCCCCGACGCGCCCGCTGCCCCGGTGCGCAACTCCCCAGGCCCCGGCCGGGAGGTGCCCCGGCGTGCGAGCTCTCGCGACGACCACACATCCCACCCCACGGAAGGCACCAGGCAACAGATGAAGCGTCACCTCATCTCGGCCGCCGACCTCACCCGCGACGACGCCGTCCTCATCCTCGACACCGCCGAGGAGATGGCCCGGTTCGCCGACCGGCCGATCAAGAAGCTGCCCACCCTGCGCGGCCGCACCGTCGTCAACCTCTTCTTCGAGGACTCCACCCGCACCCGGATCTCCTTCGAAGCGGCGGCCAAGCGGCTGTCGGCGGACGTCATCAACTTCTCCGCCAAGGGCTCCTCGGTCTCCAAGGGCGAGTCCCTCAAGGACACCGCGCTCACTCTGGAGGCCATGGGCGCCGACGGTGTCGTCATCCGGCACGGCGACTCCGGGGCCCCGCACCGGCTGGCGACCTCCGGCTGGATCGGCGGCTCCGTGATCAACGCCGGGGACGGCACCCATGAGCACCCGACCCAGGCGCTGCTGGACGCCTTCACCATGCGTCGGCGGCTGGTCGGGGAGGAGGGCGCCGCGCTCGACGGCAGGCGGATCACCATCGTCGGCGACATCCTGCACAGCCGTGTCGCCCGCTCCAACGTCCATCTGCTGAGCACCCTCGGTGCCCATGTCACCCTCGTCGCACCGCCCACCCTGCTGCCCATCGGGGTGGAGCGCTGGCCGTGCGAGGTCTCCTACGACCTGGACGCCGTACTGGCCAAGTCCGACGCCGTGATGATGCTGCGCGTCCAGCGTGAGCGGATGAACGCCGCGTTCTTCCCCACCGAGCGCGAGTACGCCCGCCGCTACGGTCTCGACGGCGAGCGCATGGCGCGGATGCCCGAGCACGCCATCGTGATGCACCCCGGGCCGATGAACCGCGGTATGGAGATCACCGCCGCGGTGGCCGACTCGCCCCGCTGCACCGCCGTCGAGCAGGTCGCCAACGGCGTCAGCATCCGGATGGCCGTGATGTACCTGCTGCTGGGCGGTGCCGAACCGGCCCTGTCCCGCGAAGACACTGCCCACCCGTCACCCGCCACCACCCCGGATGGAGGCGCTGCGCGCCGCCCGGCCGTAGAGGAGAACAACTGAGATGACTGAGCAGAACAGGACACTGCTGCGCGGTGCCAAGATCCTCGGCGGCGAGCCGCAGGACGTGCTGATCGAGGGCGGCACCATCGCGGAGATCGGCCGGGGCCTGCAGGCGGCGGGCGCGGAGGTGGTCGAGACCGGCGGCGCGGTGCTGCTGCCGGGGCTGGTCGACCTCCACACCCATCTGCGCGAGCCCGGCCGCGAGGACTCCGAGACGGTGCTGACCGGCACCCGGGCCGCCGCCAAGGGCGGCTACACCGCCGTACACGCCATGGCCAACACCTTCCCCGTCGCCGACACCGCCGGCGTGGTCGAGCAGGTGTGGCGGCTGGGCAAGGAGTACGGCTACTGCGATGTGCGCCCCGTCGGCGCCGTCACCGTCGGGCTGGAGGGCAAACAGCTCGCCGAGCTGGGGGCCATGCACGACTCCGCCGCCGAGGTCCGGGTCTTCTCCGACGACGGCAAGTGCGTCGACGACGCGGTGATCATGCGGCGCGCCCTGGAGTATGTGAAGGCGTTCGACGGTGTGGTGGCGCAGCACGCCCAGGAGCCGCGGCTGACCGCCGGTGCCCAGATGAACGAGGGCATCGTCTCGGCGGAGCTGGGGCTGGCCGGCTGGCCCGCGGTCGCCGAGGAGTCGATCATCGCCCGGGACGTGCTGCTCGCCGCACACGTCGGCTCCCGCGTCCACATCTGCCATCTGTCGACGGCGGGTTCCGTGGAGATCGTCCGCTGGGCCAAGTCCAAGGGCTGGAACGTCACCGCCGAGGTCACCCCGCACCACCTGCTGCTGACCGACGAGCTGGTCCGCTCCTACAACCCCGTCTACAAGGTCAACCCGCCGCTGCGCACCGAGGCCGATGTACTGGCGCTCCGGGAGGCGCTGGCCGACGGCACCATCGACTGCGTCGCCACCGACCACGCCCCGCACCCGCACGAGGACAAGGACTGCGAGTGGGGTGCGGCCGCCATGGGGATGGTCGGGCTGGAGACCGCCCTGTCGGTGGTGCAGCACACCATGGTCGACACCGGGCTGCTGGACTGGGCGCAGGTCGCCGACCGGATGTCCTTCCGGCCGGCCGCCATCGGACGGCTGGAGGGCCATGGCCGTCCCGTCTCACCCGGCGAGCCAGCCAACCTGGTCCTTCTCGATGCCGACTACCGTGGACAGGTGGACCCCGCGGGCTTCGCCTCCCGCAGCGCCAACACCCCCTACGAGGGCCGTGAGCTGCCCGGTCGCGTCACCCACACCTGGCTGCGGGGCCGCCCGACGGTCGTGGACGGGAAACTCGTGGGAGCAGCGTGAGCGGTGTGAACAGTGTGAGTGCAACAAACCTCCCTCTGATCGGCCTTGCGGCGGATCAGAAGTCACAGCAGGTCACCGACTGGGCCGCCCGGATCGGCTGGGTCGTCGGCCTCGTCCTGTTCGTCGCGCTGCTGTACTGGCTGATGCGCCAGGGCTGGAAGTGGCGCGGCACCCTCCAGGGCGACCTGCCCGAGCTCCCGCAGCCCCCGGAGCACAGCGGCGAGCCGCTGCTGAGCGCCACCGGCCGTTACCACGGCTCCACCAGCGCGGGCCAGTGGCTCGACCGGATCGTCGCACACGGTCTGGGCACCCGCAGCCGCGCCGAGCTGGCACTGACCGAGCGCGGACTGGATGTCGTACGGCCCGGCGCCCAGGACTTCTTCGTCCCGGCGGACCAGCTGCGCGGCGCCCGGCTCGACACCGGTATCGCCGGCAAGGTCCTCACCGAGGGCGGCCTGCTGATCGTCACCTGGGAGCACGGCGGACGGCGGCTCGACTCCGGATTCCGCTTCGACCACTCGGCCGACCAGGCCCGATGGGTCGAGAAGATCAACGCAATGTGCGGCGACAACGGCGTCGCGGCAATGCAGCAGCACAAGGAAGGCGCATGATGACGACCTCCGCCAGGGGAGCGACCGGAACCACGGCGAATCCCGCCCTTCTCGTCCTGGAGGACGGCCGTACCTTCCGCGGGCGTGCCTACGGGGCCGTGGGGGAGACGTTCGGGGAGGCCGTGTTCTCCACCGGCATGACCGGATACCAGGAGACCCTGACCGACCCCTCCTACCACCGCCAGGTCGTCGTCATGACGGCCCCGCACGTCGGCAACACCGGCGTCAACGACGAGGACCCCGAGTCCGCCCGGATCTGGGTGGCCGGCTACGTCGTACGCGACCCGGCGCGCACCCCCTCCAACTGGCGCGCCACCCGCTCCCTCGACCAGGAGCTGCGCGACCAGGGCGTGGTGGGCATCAGCGGCGTGGACACCCGCGCCCTGACCCGGCACCTGCGCGAGCGCGGGGCCATGCGCGTCGGCATCTTCTCCGGCGACGCCTGCGCGGCCGAGGAGGAGCAGTTGCTGTCCCGGGTGCGCGAGGCCCCGGCGATGAAGGGCGCCGACCTCGCCGGCGAGGTCGCCACGCAGCAGGCCTACGTCGTCCCGGCGATCGGCGAGAAGCGGTTCACCGTCGCCGCCGTCGACCTCGGCATCAAGGGCATGACCCCGCACCGGATGGCCGAGCGCGGCATAGAGGTGCACGTGCTGCCCGCCACCGCCACGGTCGAGGACATCTACGCGGTGCGGCCCGACGGGGTCTTCTTCTCCAACGGCCCGGGCGACCCGGCCGCCGCCGAGCACCCCGTCGCCCTGATGCGGGGCGTGCTGGAGCGCGGCACCCCGCTGTTCGGGATCTGCTTCGGCAACCAGATCCTCGGCCGCTCCCTCGGGTTCGGCACCTTCAAGCTCAAGTACGGCCACCGCGGCATCAACCAGCCCGTCCAGGACCGTACGACCGGCAAGGTCGAGGTCACCGCGCACAACCACGGCTTCGCCGTGGACGCGCCGCTCGACCGCGTCAGCGACACCCCCTTCGGCCGCGCCGAGGTCTCGCACGTCTGTCTCAACGACGGCGTGGTCGAGGGGCTGCGGCTCCTGGACAAGCCCGCCTTCAGCGTCCAGTACCACCCCGAGGCGGCAGCCGGCCCGCACGACGCCGCCTACCTGTTCGACCGGTTCGTCACGCTCATGCGGGACAACCCCCAGCACAGCGCCAAGCTCATGGAGGACCAGCGTGCCTAAGCGCACCGATATCCAGTCCGTCCTGGTCATCGGCTCAGGACCGATCGTCATCGGGCAGGCCGCCGAGTTCGACTACTCCGGCACCCAGGCATGCCGCGTGCTCAAGGCCGAGGGCCTGCGCGTGATCCTGGTCAACTCCAACCCGGCCACGATCATGACCGACCCGGAGATCGCCGACGCCACATACGTCGAGCCGATCACCCCCGACTTCGTCGAGAAGATCATCGCCAAGGAGCGCCCCGACGCGCTGCTGCCCACCCTCGGCGGCCAGACCGCGCTCAACACCGCGATCTCCCTGCACGAGGCCGGGACACTGGACAAGTACGGCGTCGAGCTGATCGGCGCCAACGTCGAGGCCATCAACAAGGGGGAGGACCGCGACCAGTTCAAGGAGGTCGTCGAAGCCGTCCGCGGCAAGATCGGCCACGGCGAGTCCGCGCGCTCCTACATCTGCCACTCCATGGACGACGTACTGCGCGGCGTCGAGGAGCTCGGCGGCTACCCGGTCGTCGTCCGCCCCTCCTTCACCATGGGCGGCGCCGGCTCCGGCTTCGCCCACGACGAGGAGGAGCTGCGCCGTATCGCCGGGCAGGGGCTGACCCTCTCGCCGACCACCGAGGTACTCCTGGAGGAGTCGATCCTCGGCTGGAAGGAGTACGAGCTGGAGCTGATGCGCGATCACCACGACAACGTGGTGGTCGTCTGCTCCATCGAGAACTTCGACCCGATGGGGGTGCACACCGGCGACTCGATCACCGTCGCGCCCGCGATGACGCTCACCGACCGTGAGTACCAGATCCTCCGTGACATCGGCATCGCCGTCATCCGTGAGGTCGGCGTCGACACCGGCGGCTGCAACATCCAGTTCGCCGTCAACCCGGCCGACGGCCGGATCGTCGTCATCGAGATGAACCCGCGGGTCTCCCGGTCCTCGGCGCTCGCCTCCAAGGCCACCGGCTTCCCCATCGCGAAGATCGCCGCCAAGCTCGCCGTGGGCTACACACTGGACGAGATTCCCAACGACATCACCGAGGAGACCCCGGCCTCCTTCGAGCCCACGCTCGACTACGTCGTCGTCAAGGCGCCCCGCTTCGCCTTCGAGAAGTTCCCGGCCGCCGACTCCCAGCTCACCACCACCATGAAGTCGGTCGGCGAGGCCATGGCCATCGGCCGCAACTTCACCGAGGCCCTGAACAAGGCGCTGCGCTCGCTGGAGAAGAAGGGCAGCCAGTTCGACTTCGCCACGCCCGTGGCCGAACTCGGCGACAAGGCCGAACTGCTCGCCCTGGCCGCCCGCCCCACCGACGGCCGGATCAACACCGTGATGGCCGCCATCCGGGCCGGCGCCACCCAGCAGGAGGTCTTCGACGCCACGAAGATCGACCCCTGGTTCGTCGACCAGCTCTTCCTCATCAAGGAGATCGCCGACGAGATCGCCGCGGCGCCCGAGCTGAGCCCCGGGATGTTCGCCGAGGCGAAGCGGCACGGCTTCTCCGACGCGCAGATCGCCGCCGTCCGCTCGCTGCGCGAGGACGTGGTGCGCGAGGTGCGGCACGCGCTGGGCATCCGCCCCGTCTACAAGACCGTTGACACCTGCGCCGCCGAGTTCGCCGCCAGGACCCCGTACTTCTACTCCTCCTACGACGAGGAGACCGAGGTCGCGCCGCGTGAGAAGCCGGCGGTGATCATCCTGGGCTCTGGCCCCAACCGCATCGGTCAGGGCATCGAGTTCGACTACTCCTGCGTCCACGCCTCCTTCGCACTGGGTGCGGCCGGGTTCGAGACCGTCATGGTCAACTGCAACCCGGAGACCGTCTCCACCGACTACGACACCTCCGACCGGCTCTACTTCGAGCCGCTCACCCTGGAGGACGTGCTGGAGATCGTCCACGCCGAGCAGCAGGCGGGTCCCGTCGCCGGCGTCCTCGTCCAGCTCGGCGGCCAGACCCCGCTCGGCCTCGCCCAGGCGCTCAAGGACAACGGGGTGCCCATCGTCGGCACCTCGCCCGAGGCGATCGAACTGGCCGAGGAGCGCGGCGCGTTCGGCCGGGTGCTCACCGAGGCCGGACTGCCGGCCCCCAAGTACGGGACCGCCTTCTCCTTCGAGCAGGCCAAGGGCATCGCCGCCGAGATCGGCTACCCGGTCATGGTCCGCCCCTCCTATGTGCTGGGCGGCCGTGGCATGGAGATCGTCTACGACGAGCCCTCGCTGGAGTCCTACCTCCAGCGGCACGCCGGGCTGATCGAGAAGCACCCGGTCCTCATCGACCGCTTCCTCGACGACGCCATCGAGATCGACGTCGACGCGCTCTACGACGGCCACGAGCTCTACCTCGGTGGCGTCATGGAGCACATCGAGGAAGCCGGTATCCACTCCGGTGACTCGGCCTGCGCTCTGCCCCCGATCACCCTCGGCGGCTACGACATCAAGCGGCTGCGGACCTCCACCGAGGCCATCGCCCGCGGCGTCGGCGTCCGAGGCCTGATCAACATCCAGTTCGCCATGGCGGGCGACATCCTCTATGTGCTGGAGGCCAACCCGCGCGCCTCCCGCACGGTGCCCTTCACCTCCAAGGCCACCGCCGTCCCGCTCGCAAAGGCCGCAGCCCGGATCTCGCTGGGCGCCACCATCGGCGAACTGCGCACCGAGGGACTGCTCCCGGCCGAGGGCGACGGCGGCGACCTGCCGCTGGACGCGCCGATCTCCGTCAAGGAGGCGGTCCTGCCCTGGAGCAGGTTCCGCGATGTCCAAGGGCGCGGCGTGGACACCGTGCTGGGCCCGGAGATGCGCTCCACCGGCGAGGTCATGGGCATCGACACGGTGTTCGGCACCGCCTACGCCAAGTCGCAGGCCGCCGCGTACGGGGCGCTGCCGGACAAGGGCCGGGCCTTCGTCTCCGTCGCCAACCGCGACAAGCGCTCGCTGATCTTCCCCGCGCGGGAGCTGGTCGCCATGGGCTTCGAGCTGCTGGCGACCTCCGGCACCGCGGAAGTTCTCAAGCGCAACGGGATCAACGCGACGGTCGTCCGTAAGCACAGCCAGGGCCCCGGCCCGCAGGGCGAGCCGACGATCGTGCAGCTCATCCACGACGGCGTGGTCGACCTGATCGTCAACACCCCGTACGGCACGGGCGGCCGTCTGGACGGGTACGACATCCGCACCGCGGCCGTCGCCCGGTCGGTGCCGTGCCTGACGACCGTCCAGGCGCTGGCCGCGGCGGTCCAGGGCATCGACGCCATGGCCCGCGACGAGGTCAGCGTGCGGTCCTTGCAAGAGCACGCCGGTCACCTGGTCGCCGCCCGCCGGAGCTGATCGCGCCTCCCTCCCCCGGCCCGGCCGGGGGAGGGGCCGGGCCACTCCCACCCACAGGAACCCACCACACCCCATGTACGGACTCCTCTTCCGCACCGTCTTCTGCCGAATGGATCCGGAAAAGGCGCACCACCTGGCCTTTTCCTGGATCCGCTCAGCAGCCCGCACCCCCGTCCTGCGCACCTTCGCGGCAGCCGCTCTGGCCCCGCGCCGCAAACAGCTCCGCGTCGAGGCGCTGGGCCGCCGGATGCACGGCCCGTTCGGTCTGGCCGCCGGGTTCGACAAGAACGCGCAGGGCATCGACGGTCTGGCCATGCTCGGCTTCGACCACGTCGAGATCGGCACCGTCACCGGCAGCGCCCAGCCCGGCAACCCGAAGAAGCGGCTGTTCCGCCTGGTCGAGGACCGGGCACTGATCAACCGTATGGGCTTCAACAACGAGGGCTCGGCCGCCGTCGCCGCCCGGCTGGCCGCCCGGAAGCCGGTCTTCCGTACGACCGTCGGCGTCAACATCGGCAAGACGAAGGCCGTGCCGGAATCCGCCGCGGTCGCCGACTACGTCACCTCCACCGAGGCGCTGGCGCCGTACGCCGACTACCTGGTCGTCAACGTCTCGTCACCCAACACTCCCGGCCTGCGCAACCTGCAGGCCACCGAGCAACTGCGCCCGCTGCTGACCGCCGTACGCGAGGCCGCCGACCGCACGGTCACCACGCGCCGAGTCCCGCTCCTGGTCAAGATCGCACCCGATCTGGCGGACGAGGACATCGACGCGGTCGCTGACCTGGCCGTCGAACTCGGGCTGGACGGGATCATCGCCACCAACACCACCGTCGCGCGTGACGGGCTCGGCCTCGCCGCCGACCCCGCGCTGACCGCCGAGACGGGCGGGCTGTCCGGCGCCCCCGTCCGCGACCGGTCCCTGGAGGTGCTGCGCCGGCTGTACGCACGCGTCGGCGACCGGCTCACGCTCGTCGGTGTCGGCGGCATCACGACCGCCGAGGACGCCTGGCGCCGCATCCTGGCCGGGGCCACGCTCGTGCAGGGCTACACGGCGTTCCTGTACGAGGGTCCGTTCTGGATGCGGCGGATGCACCAGGGGCTCGCCGACCTGCTGGCGGCCAGCCCCTACGCCACTCTCGCCGAGGCCGTCGGGGCCGAGCACCGGCACACCCGGGAGGCAGCAGCGTGACCGTTCAGGAGACCACCGCGCCGGAGCCCTTCGGCGCACGGCTGCGCCGCGCCATGGACGCCCGGGGCCCGCTGTGCGTCGGTATCGACCCGCACGCCTCCCTGCTGCACGCCTGGGGGCTGGAGGACGACGTGGCGGGGCTGGAGCGGTTCAGCCGCACGGTGGTGGAGGCACTGGCCGACCGTGTCGCCGTGCTCAAGCCGCAGGCCGCCTTCTTCGAGCGCTTCGGCTCACGCGGCGTCGCCGTGCTGGAGCGGACGGTGGCCGAGGCCCGGCAGGCGGGTGCGCTGGTGGTCATGGACGCCAAGCGCGGCGACATCGGCTCCACCATGGACGCGTACGCCGCGGCCTTCCTCGACCCCGGCAGCCCGCTGTTCTCCGACGCGCTGACCGTCAGCCCCTATCTGGGGTTCGGCGCGCTGGAGCCCGCCGTCGCCGCGGCCACCGCGAACGGGTGCGGGCTGTTCGTCCTGGCGCTCACCTCCAACCCCGAGGGGCAGGAGGTCCAGCGCGCGGTCCGCGAGGACGGCTCGACGGTGGCGGCCACGGTGCTGCGGCACCTTGCCGACCGGAACGCGGGAGCCGAGCCGCTGGGCTCCTTCGGCGCGGTGGTCGGCGCGACGCTGGGCGACCTCTCGGCGTTCGACCTGGCGGTGAACGGCCCCCTGCTCGCGCCGGGCATCGGGGCACAGGGCGCGACCCCCGCGGACCTGCCCGCGGTCTTCGGCGGCGCGGTCCGCAACGTGGTGCCGAGCGTCAGCAGGGGAGTGCTCCGTCACGGGCCCGACACAACCGGACTGAGAGATTCCGCGATCAGCTTCGCCGACGAGGTGCGCAGCGCGGTGGGCTGAGCGGGAGGTGATCCCACGCCGAGAGCGGAAAATGTGCCGGTTTTGCCCAAAAAAGTCCGGGTCGGCAGAGGCTGACCTGGACTTTTCGTCTGTTCTCGCTGACTCCGGCGCTCACGCCCGCTAGTCTCCGTCGAGAGCACCGCGAACAGGCGCGTTGCTCGTTGCTCCGCAGGTGCGGGCCTACTAGGTTCCTCACCGATCCGTATCCGACAGTTCAACATCCGAGGTGACGTAGGCGTGGCTCTTCCGCCCCTTACCCCTGAACAGCGCGCAGCCGCGCTCGAAAAGGCCGCCGCGGCTCGCCGGGAGCGCGCCGAGGTCAAGAACCGGCTCAAGCACTCCGGCGCGTCTCTGCACGAGGTCATCAAGCAGGGCCAGGAAAACGACGTGATCGGCAAGATGAAGGTCTCGGCGCTCCTGGAGTCCCTGCCCGGCGTCGGCAAGGTCCGCGCCAAGCAGATCATGGAGCGGCTGGGGATCTCCGAGAGCCGGCGGGTCCGCGGTCTCGGCTCCAACCAGATCGCTGCCCTGGAGCGCGAGTTCGGCGGTGCCAACGCCTGAGGTCTCAGGCACTCGCGTTAACCGGGATAATCGCTGCATGAGTTCTGCAGTTCCCCGGGGGGAGACCCCGGCACCCCCGGTCGGCACATCGCGGCTGACCGTGCTCTCCGGCCCCTCCGGGGTCGGCAAGAGCACGGTCGTCGCACATATGCGCAAGGCCCATCCCGAGGTCTGGCTCTCCGTCTCCGCCACCACTCGAAGGCCTCGCCCGGGCGAGCGCCACGGAGTGCAGTACTTCTTCGTGGGCGACGAGGAGTTCGACAAGCTGATCGCCAACGGCGAGCTGCTCGAATGGGCGGAGTTCGCGGGCAACCGCTACGGCACCCCCCGACAGGCGGTGCTGGAGCACCTGGAGCGCGGGGAGCCCGTCCTGCTGGAGATCGATCTGCAGGGCGCCCGGCTCGTCAAGCAGTCCATGCCCGAGGCACAGCTCGTCTTTCTGGCCCCGCCCAGCTGGGAGGAGCTGGTCAGGCGGCTGACCGGCCGGGGCACCGAGGCGCCCGAGGTCATCGAGCGCCGGCTGGAGGTCGCCCGTACCGAGCTGGCGGCCGAGGCCGAGTTCGACCGGACCCTGGTCAACACCTCTGTCGAGGAGGTCAGCGCTGAACTGCTAGCCTTGATGAGTATCGATTGACCTGACCTCCAGCGCTCGGCAACGCCCGAAGGGCACCGAGCGAGCATCGAAACGGAAGGCAGAGAGTGGCCTCTTCCATCACTACGCCCGAGGGCATCATCAACCCGCCGATTGATGAGCTGCTCGAGGCCACCGACTCGAAGTACAGCCTTGTGATCTACGCCGCCAAGCGCGCGCGCCAGATCAACGCGTACTACTCCCAGCTCGGTGAGGGCCTTCTCGAGTACGTCGGCCCGCTGGTGGACACCCACGTGCACGAGAAGCCGCTGTCCATCGCGCTTCGGGAGATCAACGCGGGTCTCCTCACCTCCGAGCCCGTGGAGGCTCCGCCGGTCGTTCCGTAGCCGGTCGGCACAACTTCCACCAGGGGCCCGGCAGCGCGGCTGCCGGGCCCCTGGTGTGTCATAGGACAACGACGCGTGTGGCATGTGGGGAGAGACGAGTGACGCAGCAGCGGGACGGGCGGGCGGCGGCCGGCAAGCCGAAGGTCGTGCTCGGGGTGAGCGGCGGCATCGCCGCCTACAAGGCGTGCGAGCTGGTGCGGCGCTTGACCGAGAGCGGCCACGACGTGCGGGCCGTCCCCACCGAGTCGGCGCTGCACTTCGTCGGAGCCGCCACCTTCTCGGCGCTGACGGGCCACCCGGTGGCCACCGATGTGTGGGAGTCCGTGCACGAGGTGCCGCACGTGCGCATCGGGCAGGGCGCCGACCTGGTGGTCGTCGCGCCCGCGACCGCCGACCTGCTGGCCAAGGCCGCGCACGGCCTCGCCGACGACCTCCTCACCAACACGCTGCTCACCGCGCGTTGCCCCGTCGTCTTCGCTCCCGCCATGCACACCGAGATGTGGGAGCACCCCGCGACACAGCAGAACGTGGCCACCCTGCGGAGCCGCGGTGCCCTCGTCATCGAGCCCGCCGTGGGTCGACTGACCGGGAAGGACACCGGCAAGGGGCGGCTGCCGGACCCCGACGCGATCTTCGACGTCTGTCGCCGGGTGCTGCTGCGCGGCGCGGCGGGGACGGCCCCGGATCTCGCCGGACGGCATGTGGTCGTCAGCGCGGGCGGCACCCGTGAGCCCCTCGATCCGGTGCGTTTCCTGGGTAACCGCTCCTCCGGCAAGCAGGGGTACGCGCTCGCCCGGGTCGCCGCCGCGCGCGGTGCGCGCGTGACGCTCGTCTCCGCGAACAGCGCGCTGCCCGACCCGGCGGGCGTGGACGTCGTACGGGTCGGCAGCGCCATGGAACTGCGCGAAGCGGTGACGAAGGCGGCTGCCGACGCGGACGCCGTGGTGATGGCCGCCGCGGTCGCCGACTTCCGTCCCGCCGTGTATGCGACCGGGAAGATCAAGAAGAAGGGCGACCAGGAGCCCGAGCCGCTGACCTTGGTGCGCAACCCGGACATCCTCGCCGAGATCTCGGCGAGTCGTCCCCGTCCTGGACAGATCGTGGCCGGCTTCGCGGCCGAGACGGACGAGGCGCTGGCGCACGGCCGCGCCAAGCTCGCCACGAAGGGCTGTGACCTGCTGGTCGTCAACGAGGTGGGGGAGAGCAAGACCTTCGGCGCGGAGGAGAACGAAGCCGTGGTGCTCGGCGCCGACGGCAGCGAGACGCCGGTCCCGTACGGGCCGAAGGAGATGCTCGCGGAGACCGTGTGGGACCTGATCGCGGAGCGCCTTCCTGAGCTTCCCGAGGAGTGAGGCACCGCTGCGGCTCGCGGAGCTCTCGATGGCGGGAGGGGCGGGAGAGGGCAACCGGAACCACTGCTTCCGAATGTTCGTTCGGGTGGCTTCCGGGTGGCCGTCCGGGGAAATTCGGCACTGGGACCGAGTGGGCCGGAAGTCGTCGTACCAGGCCGGAACGGCGCTCTTGACCAGTACCTTCACCGACCGACACGCCCCGACATGTCCGGATCTCAGGTGGCCTTCCGGTGCCATTGGAGTCCGGATTGAGCAGGTCATGGTCGTCTCGTAGTTCGAGAGTCCGTGATTGGATGCGGGTGGAGATGGATAAACTGGCCGCGGACCGTGCTTGGGCGCAGCCCCCGACCGGTCCGCCCCATGCTCAGCCAGCAGCCGCTGCAACCCCAGGGAGCGATGTGTCGCGCCGCTTGTTCACCTCGGAATCTGTGACCGAGGGTCACCCTGACAAGATCGCTGACCAGATCAGCGACACCATCCTCGACGCCCTTCTCAAGGAAGACCCGCACTCCAGGGTCGCCGTCGAGACGCTGATCACCACCGGCCTCGTGCATGTGGCCGGAGAGGTGACGACCAAGGCTTACGCCCCGATTTCGACGCTCGTGCGCAACAAGGTCCTCGAGATCGGCTACGACTCCTCCAAGAAGGGCTTCGACGGCGCCTCCTGCGGCGTCTCCGAGTCCATCGGTGCCCAGTCGCCCGACATCGCGCAGGGCGTCGACACCGCCTACGAGAAGCGGGTGGAAGGCGCCACCGCGGGTGAGGAGATCGACGAGCTCGACGAGCAGGGCGCGGGCGACCAGGGCCTGATGTTCGGCTACGCCTGCGACGAGACCGCCGAGTACATGCCGCTGCCGATCACCTTGGCGCACCGGCTCTCGGAGCGGCTGTCGGCCGTCCGCAAGAACGGGACCATCCCCTACCTGCGCCCCGACGGAAAGACGCAGGTCACCATCGAGTACAACGGCGACAAGGCCGTGCGGCTGGACACCGTCGTGGTCTCCTCCCAGCACGCGGCCGACATCGACCTGGACTCGCTGCTCGCACCCGACATCCGCGAGTTCGTCGTCGAGCCCGAGCTGAAGGCCCTGGTGGACGAGGGCATCAAGCTGGACACCGAGGGCTACCGGCTGCTCGTCAACCCGACCGGACGCTTCGAGATCGGCGGCCCGATGGGCGACGCCGGTCTCACCGGCCGGAAGATCATCATCGACACCTACGGCGGTATGGCCCGCCACGGTGGCGGTGCCTTCTCGGGCAAGGACCCGTCCAAGGTCGACCGCTCCGCCGCCTACGCGATGCGCTGGGTCGCCAAGAACGTGGTCGCCGCCGGCCTCGCCTCCCGCTGTGAGGTGCAGGTCGCGTACGCCATCGGCAAGGCCGAGCCGGTGGGTCTGTTCGTGGAGACCTTCGGGACCGCCACGGTGGAGGACGAGAAGATCGAGCAGGCCATCTCGGACGTCTTCGACCTCCGTCCGGCCGCGATCATCCGCGACCTCGACCTGCTGCGCCCCATCTACGCGCAGACCGCCGCCTACGGCCACTTCGGCCGTGCGCTTCCCGACTTCACCTGGGAGCGCACGGACCGGGTCGACGCCCTGCGCAAGGCGGCCGGGCTCTAGCCCTTCCGCTCGCGTATCCGTCCTCCGCTTCGTCCCGGAGGCCCGGCACCCCATGCTGGCGGGGTGCCGGGCCTCCGGTGTGTCCGTACCCTCGTGCGACACCGACTTCCGCCTCTCGCGTTCGCTCGCGTTGTTTCCGGCCGCGAACACGCAAATATCCCCTCGACCGCAGTCGGCTGCCGCTTCTAGGATGAAGGCGGACGCGCCCGGTGCGCAGGCGGGGGATACTTCTTCACCGGAGTTTTTACTCCTCGCGGGTTCGAATCCCGTCGCCGACCTCACCTCGCGTGACGTGGCGTGGCCGAGCGGCCGAAGGCAGTGGCCGGGCAGCTGCCCACTCCCCGGCCGAATCAGACCTCGGGCGCGTCCGCTCCGTCCTCCTCCCCGGGCACCGTCGACGAGCTCGGCTCCGGGGCGACCGCCGGGTCGAAGCGCCGCCGGAGGTCTTCGCTCGCCTCCTCCCGGCCGACCTGGGCGGCCCCCTCGTACAGCGCCCGGGCCAGGACGCCCGAGTCCGCGTGCCCGGCCGGTACGCCCATCGCGGCCAGCAGCCGCTCGAACGCGTCCACCGGCGCGGGCGCCCCCGTACCGTCCACCCCGAACGCCCGGCTGAACTGCGGCACACCGTTGTGCCCGTTGCCGTTGTGCCCGTAGCCGTTCGGCTGCCCCTCGGCCTCCGGCGCTCCCGTCGGGCGGGGCACCAGAGCGGCGTAGCGCTCCGGGACGTCGCGGTTGTTCGCGGCTGCCGAGAGCTGGGCGAGTACACCCAGGTCGTCGACGGTCTTGCGGATCTGGTCGTCGTTCTTGGCGAGCCACCACACCACGGCACTGCCGGTGTCGTGGAGCACGTCCTTGCCCAGATACTCGCGCCGATCGCGCTCGTACCGGCGTTCGTGCGACCACAGGATCTCGTCCTTGCGGACCGTGGCGAGCTTGCGCAGCCGCACCGCGTCTGCCTCCGTGAGGGTGAGCGTCACGTTCTCCGCCATGGCGAGCACCCGCCCGCACGGGTCAGGCAGCATGACCGCCAGCTCGCCGACGAGTCGGTGCTGCGCCAGCGAGCCACGGTGGGGCTGCCAGGTTTCGGTGACCGCGCGGGCCCGCTCCAGCACCGCGCTGACCGCCACGCCCGCGGGGGAGAAGGGCGGACTGTCCTTCGGCAGTTCCTGCGGCCACCAGCGCACCGTGGCCGAGAAGCGGAAGTCGTAGTCCTCGGCCGCCGAGGGAAGCACCACATCGGTCACCGTCTGCTCGCGGCGCTCGGGCGGATCGGTGGGCCGGTCGGGCTCTGCCGTGAACTCCTGCGAGAGGGGATCCACGGCGGGAGTCGCCAGCCGAGACAGCACGAGAGCGGCAGCTGTGAACAGTAACGCGACAACGGCCCACGCCCACACAGGCCAGTGCAGTACGAGGCCGACGAGGACCAGAACGAGGCCCAGGAGGACGGTGCAGAAACCGCTCATCGTCTTGTGGCCAGAACTCATGGGGTCTCCTGACACATCATGGGGACCGCTGCGGCGGTCAAGGGGCTGCGGGGGCGGGACGGTGATTCGGCGCGGTCCTGGAGGTGGTCCACAGCGCGTCCACCGTGCGGGCGCGGGCAGGGTCTGTACCGGCCCAGGCGCATGCCACGGCGTATACGGCACCGAAGGCCGCCCGGTGCCGCGCGCATGCCTCCCCCAGGACCCCCAGGGGCGTGGGCCCGACGCCGGGCCGGGAGTGGGCCCGGTCCAGCCACGCGCGCAGCGGCCTCTCCCAGCCGGCGCGGGGCACAGCGGCGAGTGCTTCCGCCCAATGATCCGTGAGAAGGACGTGTACCTCACCGTCGTCCATCAGCCGTGCCGGATCGGCGACCTGGAGGAAGATGTCGAGGTCGCGGCGGCCGCGCGCGTCGGCACCTGGCCGCAGCCGGCTCAGCAGGCTGCGGTAGAGCCGGTCGTCGGAGTCGGTGATCCGCGACAGGGCCTCGCGTGCCGTCTCGCGGACGCCCGGTTGGTGGTGCCGGCTCAGATGGCGCAGGCGGACCATCGCCTGGTCGGGGAAGCGGCGGGAGAGCACCTCGGAGCACACCCCGATCAGGACGTGGGCACGCGACGTCGGCAGCGCCGCATCCTGCGCCCAGGCGTAGAGCCGGTGCCGGAAGAAGCTGCCGTACCGGGGGTGCACCACGCTCTCCCCCAGCGCACGCGCGGCCATGGACAGCTCGTCCTTCGAGGCCGACGGCCGGGACCAGCGCTCGGCCAGATCGCTGAGGCCTTCCGGTGGTCCGGTGCGCAGGCACTCGCGGGCGACGCGCGTGACGAGCTCCAGCCGCTCGGAGGTGCCGAGTGCCTGGAACTCCGTTGCCTGGCGCATCCAGCGGCCGAGCGGGGCGCGCAGTTGCGGATAGTTGTCCCAGAAGTACGCGCGCACCCGGTCGTCGTAGGCTGCCGCGTCGAAGCGGACCCGGCCGTCCGCCCCCACAGCGGCCTTGATGTCACCGAGCCGGGCGGTCAGTGTGCGGTGCTGGAGGGGAGGTGCGGTCACCTCCGGGTGTTCTGTGACCCGCACCAGCCGGACCGCCGCCTCGTGCACGGTGTCGGCGCGTGCTCCGTGCAGCAGCGCTGTCGCCAGCAGGAGGGCGCGTTGTGCGCCGCCCTGCAACTCGGCCAGATGTTTGTCGACGTCACGCATCCCCGGCTGCCGCGCTGCGAGAGCGGCGCTGAGCCAGGACTCGAAGCCGGCCCCCTCCGATGCACCCTCGCCGGCTGCCGCGATCTCTTCGGCCAGGTCCGCGACCTCGGCCATGGTCGCCTTGGCCAGCAGAAGACCCAGCTCCTGCCCGGCCAGTTGCGAGGGGGCGGGGCGGATGCCGCAGCCGCGCAGATGCACACGCAGTACATCCAGGGCGTCGGGGCGCCCCAGTGGCGCCACGAGTCCCTGCAGCATGCGGTCGAACCCGGCCTGCCACTCTCGTGGAAGCACGGTGGCGAGCCATGCGCCGCGTTCCCGCACGACCTTGATCAGGCCGGGCAGATCGGCCATGAAAGCGGCGTAGCGGCTGTCCGATACCCCGGACAGGTCGAGCAGCAGAGCAGCGCCGTTCTCCACCTGGTCGGCGTCGAGCGCCCGGCCGGTGTCCTCCTCCTCGGCCTGGTCGACGAGTTCACGGAAGCGCTGTGTGCCCTGGGGGAGTTCGCACAGCAGCACCTTGGCCGCCGTCAGCGCGCCGTGTCCGGGGCGGGCGCTGAGAAGGACCGCACGCTTGTCCTCCAGCAGCCGTCGGGCCCGGTCCGCGCCGGGTGGCGGCACGAAGCGCTGTTTGAGCCTTCGCAGTTCCTCCGCGGCTGCCTGGCGCGGGTCCCGGCCGCTCCTGTCGTGTGCCGCGGACGCCCTGATGTCCTGGTAATAGGCGACGTACTGGGGCCCGGGGCCGGAGTTGACGGGCCCGTGCGAGCTGTCGAAACGAGTGCTGTTCGTCATCACCGCTCTCCGAACCGGTGCTTGACGCTTCCCTTGTTGTCGCCGCCGATGTAGGTGGCTCCGTCGCCGTCGATATGGGGCTGGTGCACATGCTGTGGTCCGGAGCCGGTGTTGACGGGACCGTGGGAGTCGTGGATGACAGTGGAGGTGAGACCGCCGCTGACGTCCCGCGCCTGGATGCGGCTGTCCCCGTCTCCGTCCATCGTGTTGGTCACAGCACCGGGCGCCGGGTCCCCGGGCTGCTCCGGGGACTCCGGTTCGGCGAGTCCGGGCACGAGATCGGTGAGCACCTCGGCGATCCGGGCGAGGTCGGTGGACGCCTGCTGGTGGTCGTAGCGCAGGGACTGGACATACGCGAGGCGGACGAGCGGCGGGGGAAGGGCGGCAGCCGTCAACCGCTCCGTACGGCGGCCGAGCAGCACGGGGATCACGGGCAGCCCGCGGGAGAACGCTTCCAGTATCTCCTTGCGCACCCAGTCCTCCGCGTTGTCGAGCGCCCTGCGGCCCGGCCGGGTGCTGTCGGGGGCGTCGAGCCAGTGCGGCCCGATGAGGGCCAGGAGCGCGTCACTGCGGCGTACACCTGCGAGCAGTTCTTCGGGATACAGCTGCCCAGGACGGATCGATTCGCTGGCGCGGAAGACCGGACCCGGCCCGAATCGATGCGTCAGATCGCGCGCGATCGTGGTGGCGGCCTGCTCGCCGTCGCCGGTGCGGTAGTTGACGAAGACGTGCGGCATGAGGGCTCCTTCTCGGGGCGGGAGTGCGAACTGTCGGACCTGTCGGATGCCGGACCGAGCGGGGTGCCGCCGGCGCGGCGGCAGCGCCGGTCAGATGTGGGTGGCCAGCCAGGGCGAGAGGTGCTGGGCGGCCGAGGTGGGGTGGCGGCGCAGCACATGTGCGAGGCGGCGCAGGTCGGTCGCGACCGTCGCGGACGCGACGGCGTCCGTTGCCTCGGTGAGGGCCTCGAGAAGCGCACACGCATGGTCGATCTCGCCCGCCGTGGCGTGGGCGAGTGCGCGCCGCATCCCGTACCGCGCCTGCGACCTGAGGGCGTCCCGGGGCAGTTTGGCCGTCTCGCGGTCCAGGATCTCAGCGGCCTCGCCGGGCCGGCCCAGGTCGTGCAGGCACCAGCCGGTGATCATCGACACCGGGTCGGTCAGCGTGCTGGATCCGATGACCGGAGAGGGCGAGGCGGCCTGCGCGCTGCTGCTCGTGGGACGGTCGGTGATGGTCAGCAGGGCTCGCGCCATGTCGAGGCCGCGCATACAGGCGCGGTGATCGCCGGCGAGGGCGTGCCCCTGTGCTTCGCGCTGCGCGGCCAGACCGCGTACCCGGTCGCTGTCGGCGAGCCGTTGGGCGCGGCGGGCCAGTTCCACTGTCTGCTTCGCGTCGCCCCGGTAGAGAGTGATCAGCGCGCGGCGCACCAGTGCATAGGCGGTCAGCCCGTGGTCTCCACCGGCCTCGGCGAGCTCCACCGCGCGGTCGGTCCACCACAGCGCTCCGCGCTCGTCCCCGGTTTCCTGTACGAGCCAGCCGATGTACTCCGCGTAGCGGGAAGCCAGCGACAGCAGACCCTCCCTGGTGCGTGGGCCCGCCTGCTTGGCCAACGTGCGAAGGGTGTGGGTCTGGGCGATGAGTGGTGGGAGGACGAGTTGGGAGCCCGCGCTCTGGCCGAGGCGCCGGTAGTGGTCGAACAGCGAGCGGGCGGTGCGCAGGAGTGTGGCGTTGTCCGCCTGCGGTGCCGGTTGGCCCAGCGGGATCACGGACGCCGCGCCGGCGGCCATCAACGTTCGGCGGGGTACGGACTGGAAGGAGGCACTGCCACTGGGGTCCAGATGCATCAGCCACATCTCGTCTTCGTCGGAGTCGGGCTCGGGAGTGTCGGTCGTGGGGCGCGGAGGCGGGACCAGCGCTGCCAGGGCACCGTCGGCCCGGAGAGTGGTGTCGCAGAGACGGGCCAGTTCGGGGGAGGGCGCTTTGAGGCCGCGTTCGACCTTGCTCAGCTGGCTTTTGCTGTAGTGGACGCGGGCGCTGAGGTGGCCGAGGGTGAGTCCGCCGGCGAGGCGCAGTCTGCGGAGCTCGGGACCGAAGCGAAGCTGCTGCTGCTCCTGTTGAGGCACTGGTGATCTCCGTATCTCTCCTTCCGGGACGGCGGCCCTCGCCTGGGATTCAGCTTGGGTCGCGCCCGCCCGGACCGACAAGGCGCGGGGGGTGTTTCCCGTTTCCTCTCCTCACCGCTCTCCCTCTGCGGCTCTCGGCGCCCCGCCTGTCCAGCGCCTCCGTCCGCAGCGGTCGCGGCCGGGCCACATCCCCTCGCGAGCAGGCAAGCAGGAGAGAGTCAGCACGTCGAGAGGGCGTCGTGGCGGAGTGAGTCCTCACTCATTGACGGAGTGAGGACTCACTCCGTATGCTCGATGCATGGACGAAACGACGGGCAGGCGCCGAGCGCCGGCCATGGATCCGGAGCAGCGGCGCGCCATGATCATCTCGGCGGCGTTGCCGCTCGTGGTGGAGTACGGGCCGTTGGTGACGACCGCGAAGGTCGCGCGGGCCGCCGGGATCGGGGAGGGCACCATCTTCCGGGTCTTCACGGACAAGGAGGAACTGCTGGCCGCGTGTCTGGAGGAAGCCCTGCGGCCCGACGACACCGTCGCGCGTCTGGGCGGGATCTCGCTCGACCAGCCGCTGGCCGCGCGGCTGGTCGAGGCGGCCGGGGTGATGCGGGGCCATATGAACCGGATAGGGGAGGTGGCCGGGGCCCTGGCCTCGCGCGGCAAGGTCGAGCAGGCGCGCACCGCCGACATGGAGGAGGGGCAGCGAGCGCGCGAGGCCGGGCTGGCTGCGCCACGTGCGGCGTTGGCGGCACTGCTGGAGCCCGAGCGGGAGGCGCTACGGCTGGCGCCCGAACGTCTTGCCGACCTCTTCCAGTTGATGCTGATGAGCGCCGGACGCTCCGGTGTGAGGGACGTGAGCGACGCCGAGATCGTCGACCTCTTTCTGCACGGGGCCCTGTCCGCACAGCGGAGCTCCGATGCCTGACACCTCCTCGATCCGGCCGGCGGTCGGCCGGACACCCGCCCATGCCGGAGATCTCCGTGGTGGGGGCCGGGGCAGGAAGACGGCGAGCGGCGGCGTATGCCCGGGTCGCGTACGGAACGTCGGGCGCCCGGCGCGGGCAGGTGAGCGGCGCCCGTCGGCGCTGTTTGCGAGACTGAGGCTGTGAGCAGGGGTGACGCCAACGGCGAAGGGGAGCGGCAGCCGGATGCGCCGGAGCAGCTGGCGCTGATCCGCGAGACGGTACGGGAACGCAAGGCCCGGCAGCCGAGGGCCAAGCCGCGTACCTGGCGGGGTGCCGAGATGGCGGAGCGGCTGCCCGTGGCCCGGGTGCTGGTCGACAAGGGGCTGGTCCATCTCGACCGGTTCTTCGACTATGCCGTTCCGGCGGTGATGGACGAAGAGGCCCAGCCCGGCGTGCGGGTGCGGGTCCGGTTCGGGGCCGGTGAGCGGGAGGGGCGCCGCGAGGGGGGCGGCCTGATCAACGGGTTCATCGTCGAGCGCCGGGCCGACACCGACTTCGCCGGGCGGCTCGCCCCGATCGCCCAGGTGCTGTCACCGGAGCCGGTGCTCACGCCCGAACTGCTTCAGCTGTGCCGGGCGGTGGCCGACCGGTACGCGGGATCGCTCGCCGACGTGGTGCAGCTCGCCGTCCCACCGCGCCGGGCGAGGGCGGAGACGCAGTCCTCGCCGCGCCGCCCGCCCAAGCCGCCGGTGCCCGAGCCCGGTGGGTGGGCGCGCTATCCGGAGGGTCCGGCGTTCCTTCGGGCGCTCGCCGACAAGGCCGCGCCCCGCGCCGTGTGGACGGCGCTGCCCGGTCCGGAGAGCTGGGCGGACGAGCTGGCCCGTGCCATGGCCACCACCCTGGCGGCGGGCCGGGGGGCGCTCGCCGTACTGCCCGACGGCAAGTCGGCGGCGCGGGTGGACGCGGCGCTGACCGCGCTCGTCGGCGAGGGGCAGCACGTGCTGCTGACCGCGGATGCCGGTCCCGAGCCACGCTACCGGCGTTGGCTGGCCCTCAGCCGCGGTGCGGTGCGTGCGGTGGTCGGAACGCGCGCCGCGATGTTCGCGCCCGTACGCCGTCTCGGCCTCGCCGCGATCTGGGAGGACGGCGACAGCGGCCACAGTGAGGAGCGGGCGCCGCAGCCGCACGCCCGCGAGGTGCTGCTGCAGCGGGCGGTCACCGAGCAGGCTGCCTTCCTGCTCGGCGCGCACGGTTGCACCGTGGAGGCCGCGCAGCTCGTGGAGTCGGGGTTCGCACGGCCGTTGGCGGCCGACCGGGACACCGTGCGGACGGTGATGCCCCGGGTCCGTACGACCGCCGAGGGCGACGAGGGGCGCGACCCGGCGGCTCGCAGTGCGCGGCTGCCGAGTCTGGCCTGGCGCACCGCGCGGGACGCGCTGGACCGCGGCCCGGTGCTGGTGCAGGTGCCGCGCCGCGGCTACGTGCCGCGTCTGGTGTGCGAGCGGTGCCGGGAGCCGGCGCGCTGTGCGCACTGCTCGGGGCCGTTGGAGGCGGCGGGTGCCGGTACGGCGCTGCGCTGTGGATGGTGCGCTCGGGAGACACCGCAGTGGAGCTGCCCGATGTGCTCGGGTACGCGGCTGCGCGGCAGCGTCATCGGCGCCCGGCGTACGGCGGAGGAGCTCGGCCGTGCTTTCCCCTCGGTGCCCGTGCGGACCTCGGGCGGCGCACATGTGCTGGGGTCGGTGCCGGGTCGTCCGGCGCTGGTCGTGGCCACCCCCGGAGCCGAACCCGTACCGGAGGGCGGCGAGGGGTACGCGGCGGCGCTGTTGCTCGACGGCTGGGCGCTGCTGGGCCGCCCCGACCTGCGCGCGGGGGAGGAGGCGCTGCGCCGCTGGTTGGGCGCTGCCTCCCTGGTGCGGCCGCAGGGCGAGGGCGGGAGCGTGGTGGTGGTCGCGGAGGAGACGATGCGGCCCGTGCAGGCCCTGGTGCGCTGGGATCCTGCGGGGCACGCGCTGCGGGAGTTGGCCGACCGTGCGGAGCTGGGTTTTCCGCCGGTGTCCCGGATGGCGGCGGTCACCGGTCCGCCGGAGGCCGTCGCCGCCTTGCTGGCTGCCGCTCGGGGTGCCGGACTCCCGGAGAGCGCGCAGGTGTTGGGACCCGTTCCGCTACCGGTACGGGAGCCGGGCCGGCCGCGCAACCCGGGCGATCCGCCGCCCGGCGAGCTGTGGGAGCGGGCGCTGGTGCGGGTGCCGCGCGGCAGTGGCGCGGCATTGGCAGCGGCGTTGAAGACGGCGCAGGCGGGCCGGTTGGCACGCCGGGAGGGCCCGGTCGCACACGTACGGGTCGATCCGCTGGACATCGGGTGACGACCGGGGATCGCCCGGTCGTTGGGGGACGTCGGGGGGCATCGTCCGCGTGGGCGCACCGGCCGGTCCCGGACGCCGCGCGGCCCCCGGGGGGCGG